>NZ_JAZQPU010000336.1:0-2335 GCF_045628745.1 Pedobacter sp. | reverse complement strand
CATATCAAGAAAAATTTTCCGGCTGTGTTGGTGGTTGGAGGATGGTTTGACCAGGAAGATCTTTATGGTCCTCTGAAAACTTATGCTCATTTATCAAAGTTGCCAGCCTCTAGCCCAACACACCTGGTGATGGGGCCCTGTTATCATGGTTCGTGGTCCCGTGGCCTGGGAGATTCCTTAAAAGTTGTAAACTTTAATCAGCCTACCGCCAAACAGTTTAGGGAAGAAATGGAACTGCCTTTTTTTAAACAACATTTAAAGGGCAATGATACAGCACATCTGCCAGGAGCACAAATATTTTTTACGGGAAGTAACCAATGGGAATCTTTTAAACAGTGGCCGCCAGCAGCGGTTAAGCAGCAGTCCCTTTACTTAAATGAGGGAAAGAAGTTATCTTTTAACCATCCTATTTCCAGCCAGGCTGCATTTGATGCTTATATCAGTGATCCTCATAAGCCAGTGCCTTATACCAATGAAAAGACGGTTTTAAGAGGATTTAAATATATGTTCGAGGATCAATATTTTGCAGCAAAAAGAACTGATGTCTTAGTCTATGAGTCTGAAGTGCTGACAGAAGACGTTAAAATTGGGGGAAATTTACAAGCTGAACTATATGTGTCTTCAACAGGTACAGATGCTGATTTTATTGTTAAACTAATAGATCTATACCCTTATGACAGTAAGTCTCCGATGACTGATTATCAGCTTTTAGTTCGGGGTGAGGTGATGAGGGCAAAATTCAGGGATAGTTTTGCTGAACCTAAACCTTTAGTGCCTCAAGAAGTAACAAAGTTGCGCTTCGATATGCAAGATGCGGCTCATGTCTTTAAAAAGGGGCATAAAATAATGGTACAAATTCAAAGTACCTGGTTCCCTCTGGTTGATCGAAATCCCCAACAGTTTTTAAATATTAATGAGGCTGAAGATAAAGATTTCTTGAAACAAGAGCATCGTATATATTTCAGCAAAGAATGTCCTTCACAAATTATATTACCTATTAATTAAATCTATGAAAATCAGAGTTCTAATTTATTTTGTTGTTTTGCTCTCCTTTTTACAAACTCAAGCACAAGAGGAGTACGCCCGTTATATTGTTAAAGAATTGACAGCTAAGCCATATCATGGAAGGGGCTATGTTTTTGATGGGGATCGTAAAGCTGCTAATTTTTTAAGAAACGAATTTAAAAAATACCAAATTCAACCGCTTGGAGATGATTATTTTCAATATTATAATCTATCAGCGAATACATTTCCCACCGCACCTAAAGTCACCATCAATGGTAAGAAATATACTTTAGCTGTAGATTACCTTATCGATGCTGCATGCCCTGCAATCGATGGGAAGTTTGCCATCGAAGTTCTGGAATTGACATCATCGGATCAACAAGTTATTTCCAGTATAATTAACAACCGTAATTTAGAGCATAAGCTATTATATATCGATGAGGATCTTGCTTTAACTCATATGAAAGCTCCACAGCTCAAAGAAGTTACCGATCAGTTGAAGAATGCCGGATTTCATGCAGGACTTATCTTGAATTCAAAACAAAAGTTGAAATGGAGATCATTAACCTACCAAAATAAAAAGGCAAGTATCAATACGCATTCTTTATTATTGGATGCAAAGGTTAAAAACGTGGCGCAGCTTAAAATTACACCTCAACTAAATCCGGAATACCAGACGCAGAATGTATGTGGTTTTATTAAAGGTACAGGTGGTTCTGATTCTACAATTGTCATTACAGCTCATTATGATCATATAGGGGCAATCGGAAAAAAAGTATATTTTCCTGGGGCTAATGACAATGCAAGTGGAACCTCCATGTTAATGTATTTAGCAAAGTATTACGCTGAACATGTTCCTAAATATAATGTTGTCTTATTAGCCTTCTCAGGAGAAGAAATTGGCTTATTAGGTTCTAAACATTATGTGAAGAATCCTTTGCTGGATTTAGGTAAAATTAAATTTCTGCTAAATTTAGATATGGCAGGAACTGGCGATGAAGGGGTTCAGGTAGTTAATGGAACTATATTCAAAAAGGAGTTTGATACATTAGTTCGGTTGAATAAAGAGCACGATTTAATGCCTCAGGTAAAGGTGAGGGGACCTATGGATCGTTCTGATCATTTTCCTTTTTATGAAAAATCGGTACCATGTTTCTTTATTTATACACTGGGAGGTATTGATGCTTATCATGATATTTACGACAGGTATGAGACTTTACCTTTTACGAAGTTCAATAATTATGCAAAGTTGCTTATTTATTATATTGATCAATATAATAAATAAGCAAATATAAGCTGTTTTTCTTCAATCAAATTGGTTGCTTTATGA
>NZ_JAZQPU010000335.1:0-14384 GCF_045628745.1 Pedobacter sp. | reverse complement strand
TTCATTTCAAAATGTTCGAGAATAAAGTCGGGAAGAAATAAACTAAGTAAGGGAAGGTAGCTCTCTTGCATCGTGTGTAAAATGATAAGTCACAAAGCTAGAAATTTAACCCCTGCTCCACAAGTTTATGACTTGATCCGTCATAAACTTGTGGAGTTAAAGTTCTAGCTCTCCTTGTTCACTATCCATAATGCATAATTTTTATAGGGGGAATTCTGGAGAAAAGTGAAAAAATAAACATATTACTAGCTCGGTAACACTCATACGGCTGGCCCACATTCAAGAAATATGCTTAGCCCAGAATCACCTAGATATGCACTTTTATAGTAATTGGTAGAGTCCTAGTTACTTTAACTGATTTTACTGCAATCCGATTTCAAACCATAACTGGGCGGTCAGCACGCTCCATATAATCTTCATCATATGTATTTTCATTTATCAGCTAACATATAGATCGAAATTATCGCAATCAGAGCCAGCTGCAAGTACGAACCCTTGCTATTAAAGTAATCCATATTTCTTTCTCGAAAGCAAGTCGCTAATGAAATTTCCCCTAACCCGCCATAATCTTTTAAAGCGTTTTTGATGCGTGTAATGGCAAAAAATTATCTAGTAAACACACAGGTTATATAATAATAAAATTAAAATTTTCATATATTAGGTGACTTAAGTTTACATGGTGAAAAAATATAGTGTCTGTAATGATTTAGAAATTATTCGTTATATTAAAAAGGATGATTGCTCTGCATTTACCGAACTATATAATCGATATTGGGAGAAATTATTAGTGGTCTCACTGAATCGCCTTAATAACCTGGAAGCTGCTCAAGAAATTGTTCAGGATGTTTTTACAAGCATTTGGGAAAGAAGGTCAGAGCTTGATATTAAATCTACAGTCTCCTCCTATCTTGCTGTTGCTGTTAAATATAGAGTTATTGACTTATTAGCCAGTAAAGCATACAAAGTAAAAAAAACTGAAATCCAGGAAGCTATCCTTAGCGGTTTTGAGCCATCAGTTGAAGAACAATATTTTGAGAAAGAACTTATCAAAAGAATTGAAGAAACAATTCAGAATTTACCTGAAAAATGCCAGCTAGTCTTTCGCCTCAGCCGTGAATCAGGTCTAACATATAAGCAAATCGCAGAAAAACTTAAAATTTCAGAAAAAACGGTCGAAGCACATATGTCTAAAGCGCTAAAAGAGCTTCGATTAAACCTCGGTATGGCTTGTATTTTACTGACTTTCTTTATGAATCAAAAATAATCTTAAAATAAACTAAGGGTAAGCCCATTATTTTCCGACTATATTGATGTAATAGGGAAAATATACACGTGGAAAATAAGATTAATCAAGAACACATAGAAGCTTTAGCATTAAAAGCTAAGTTAGGAACCATTTCTGATGAAGAATGGCAGATTTTAGATACCTGGTACAGTTCTCATAACGACGAAATTGCTTATTTCTCTGACAAAGCCGTTAATAAAGAAACTATAAAAGCTTCAATATTTCATCATATTCAAGAAAAAATCCAGAAAAAGCCAAATAAATATTTGTTTTGGATGTATCGCGTTGGTTCTGCCGCAATCCTAATCATTTCTCTCGGAGTATTAACGCACCTCTATCTCGATAGAGAAAATCATAAAAAACCTGACCATTCTATAGCTGCCATTTTACCCGGCAAAAATCAAGCTTTGCTCACCTTATCTAATGGAGATAAAATGGTATTGAATGACCTTACTAGGGGCATTTTATCAACCGAGTCTGGTGTTTCAATAGTAAAACAGCCCGACGGACAGGTTGTGTATGAAGTAAAGGTTAAAAATAAAGAAATTACCCCAACTGGCTATCATACTTTTGAAACGCCTCGTGCTGGTCAATTTCAATTAAAACTACCAGATGGAACTCAAGTGTGGTTAAATGCATCCTCCTCTATCCGTTTTTCAACATCACTTGCGCGCAATGAAATTCGTAAAGTTGAGTTAACTGGCGAAGCTTATTTTGAAGTAACAAAAAACCCACAGCATCCATTTGTGGTCCTTACTGCGGGACAAGAAGTTGAAGTTTTAGGGACCCATTTTAACATAAACTCCTATCCTGAAGAAACGACTACCAAAACAACTTTAGTGGAAGGTAGTGTAAAGGTTAAAATTCTATCTGGCAATAAGTCTCTCCTATTGCATCCTAACCAGCAATCAATTAGCAGTGCTAATGAAATCTATATGAAAAGGATTGATCCAGAGGCCGAAATAGCATGGAAGAATGGTCTGTTTGTATCAGAAGGACAAGACTTCAAAACGATGATGCGTGCAATTGGTCGTTGGTATGATGTAGATATAGTGTTTGAATATGATCCGGTCGATCTACATGTTTCTATGCATATTTCTAAAACCCGAAATATCAAGGAAGTGCTAAAAAATCTGGAGGCAACAGGAGATGTACATTTTGTGATTGAAGGAAGGAGGGTACGTGTAATGAAGTAATTTTTACAAATTTTCTAATGAGCAGATAAAAACCGGACCACGATGGCGATCGAGATCCGGATTAATAAACATCAATTCATCTGTCAGAGATGAACTTAACTTACCTAATTAAATGTATAAAAAAATTATTAACTATCTAGGCATACCTCCTGGCTATGTCAAAAAATATCTATTTCTTATGAAATTTACCGCATTTATTGTACTGATTACAATTTTACAGGTAAAAGCTGCTACAACATCCGCACAAAGTGTTACGTTGAACGAAAATAAAAGTCGACTATCAGATGTAATCAAAAAAATCAGATTGCAAGTTGGATATGATTATATTTACAACGAAGATCTTATTAATCAATACAATGAGGTCAGTGTGCATTTGAAAAATGCAACTTTAGCAGAAGCCTTACAACAAACCTTCAACCACCTACCCCTAACTTACAGCATTGAAAATAACATTGTAGTTATTAAGCAAAAAAGTCAACCTTCTGTTAAACCAAGTAATAATGAAAATGTACGAAAGGAATTTGAAGGTAAAGTTATTGATATCGACAGTAAACAACCTTTAGTGGCCGTTACCATCAGCATTGCTGCTGGTAAGGCTATAGCTCAAACAAACAGTTCAGGAAGTTTTAAATTAACCGTAGATCAGGGAACCACCTTAACTTTCACCTTGGTTGGCTACAAGCCTAAACAGGTTATTGTTAAAGATAGCAACGCACCAATGGTCATTTCTTTAGAACCTCTTGTCAATGAGATGAAAGATGTGGTTGTTACAGGGATTTTCAATAGAAAATCAGAATCTTTTACGGGTTCAACTTCTAAAATTTCTGGAGAAGATATCAAAAAAATAAGCTCGAGTAGTATTTTCACAGCTATATCTGCTATTGATCCTTCATTTAGAATGGTTGCTAACAATGCGTCGGGAGCTAATCTAAATCAATTACCACAGATACAAATGAGAGGTGAGAACTCTTTTCCTAATTTATCTGGCGAATTGTCTAATAATCCTAATGAACCTTTATTCATTTTAGATGGTTTTCAAGTTCCATTACAGCGGGTAGTTGACCTTGACATGAACCTTATTCAAAATATTACACTTTTGAAAGATGCCTCTGCTACATCTATTTATGGTTCTCGTGGAGCAAATGGGGTAATGGTCATCACTACCATACCTCCTGCTGAAGGTAAAATCCAAATCACCTATACCCATGACTTTAGAATAAATACACCGCAGTTATCTGTATATAACCTATTAAATGCTGCAGAAAAATTAGATTTCGAAAAGCGTGTTGGTATCTATGAATCAACAATTCCTATTCAACAATATGGTCTTGACTTAGTTTATAGCGAAAGAAATAAGTCTGTTTTAAAGGGGATAAATACAGATTGGCTTAAAATTCCAACACAGATTGGCTATAGCAATAGAAGCTCAATAAGACTTCAGGGTGGTGATCATACACTTAAATATGGCTTGCAATTTTCTGCAGATTTGCAGCAAGGCGTAATGAAGTCACAAGATAGAGACAACTATTCAGGACAAATTGATTTATCTTATACCACAAACAAGATTCGTTTTATGAATTCACTGCGGGTGTATTCCAATAAAGCCAATTCTTCCCCATATGGTAGCTTTAGTCAATATGTTGCTGCAAATCCTTATTACTCCCCTTATGATCAGGATGGCAATGTTCAATATTATATGGAGGATATTCCTTTCCACTCCTCTTATCAGCCATACCGTGCCATCAACCCTATGTACAATACAACTTTGCACTCCATTAATAGCACTGGATATTTTGGTGTGACTAATAATTTATCCTTACGATATAATGTATTACCATTCTTGTTTTTCGAATCTAACTTATCAATAACGAAGCAAACTAATGATGCTACGCAATTCTACTCTGCACAGGATACAAGATTTGCAAGTTATACGGAGGTTTCAAGAAAAGGTTTGTATTCGGCTACAGATGGTAACGAATTTAATTATGAAAATGTAACCACGGCTAATTTAAACTTACGTCAGGGTAAAAGTCAATTCTTCTCTACTTTAGGATTAAATTTCGGAAGCGATAAAAGCGATTATTATACGATCGTGGCAGAAGGTTTTCCTTATGATAAACTTGATAATTTATTATTTGCGAATCAATATCAAACTAACGGTAAGCCTACAGGAGATGAAAGTGAAGCGCGTAGAATAGGTTATTTGTATAATGGAAACTATAGCTATGACAACAAATATCTTGCTGATTTTTCCATCCGTCGTGATGGTTCTTCTCAGTATGGTTCAGATAAAAGGTTTGGTACATTTTGGTCTACAGGTATTGGTTGGAACATGCACAATGAAAACTTCTTGAAATCATATGAGTGGATGAACAGACTAAAACTTCGTGCTACTTACGGAAGTACTGGTTCCTTAAATATCCCTGCTTATTCTGCGCTTTCAAGGTATGCATTTGGTGTCAATTCATCCTATTATAACGAGTTGGGTGCAACCACAGATATCCTGGGAAATACAAATTTAAGTTGGCAAAACGTATACAAATTAAATGTGGGTTTAGACGCTTCCTTATTTAACCAACGTTTAGAATTTCGTGTAGATTTATATAAAGAAAACACTAAAAATGCATTGGCTCAGGTAACATTGGCCCCATCTTCGGGCTATGTAGATTTCCCTGAAAATTTAGGTGAGCTGGAAAATAAAGGTGTTGAATTTTCAGCAAAATACGTGATCATCAATAAAAAGGCTGAAGGCATTTTGTGGTCTGTAAATGTAAATGGGTTCTCTAATTCTAATATTTTAAAGAAACTATCCAACAAACTGAGATCGGTGAATGATGAACTTAATGAAAAAAACCTTAATCAGGTTTATCCTAATATGTTATTGGTTGAAGGGCAATCAATTAACACCATTTACGCTGTTCGTTCATTGGGCATCGATCCTATTACAGGTTCAGAGATTTTCTTAGACAAAAATGGAAAACAGACATTTCTCTGGAATGCGGCAGATAAAGTAGCAGTGGGTGTTAATCAGCCTAAATGGAATGGAAATTTCGGATCTAATCTCTATTATAAGGGGTTTGAGGCAGGATTAATTTTTAATTACCAATATGGTGGTCAATTATATAACCAGACATTGGTTAATCGTGTAGAGAATGTAGACCCTAGTCAAAATGTTGACCGTAGAGCTTATTCACTGGGCTGGCAACACCCTGGAGATGTTAGTCAATATAAACGCATCCAATCTACAGTAATCACCACTAATTCCACTTCGCGTTTTGTACAAGATGATAATAACCTAAAGTTAACAGCTGCTTCTATGGGATACAATTTTATAGGGAAGCAATTCCTGAAAAAGGTAGGCTTAAATAGTCTGGGCATTACAGCATCGGCTAATGATGTAATCTGGCTTAGTTCAATTCAGGTAGAGAGAGGTACTGACAACCCTTTTGCTAGAACCTATTCACTGTCTATTAGAGCAGGATTTTAAAGAATTTGATATGAAAATAAACATACTATTATTTGCAATTTTATTATCGGTATTAACCTTAAATTCTTGTAAGGATTATTTAGAGGTAAGTCCGAAATCCAGTATATCTGAAGAAGCGCTTTTCGATTCAGAAGTTGGATTTGAACAAGCACTTGTTGGCATTTATGCAAAGTTGTCTGCAGCCAACCTTTATGGAGATAAATTATCATTAGGCTTTGTATCTGCATTAGCGCAGAATTACAATATGACCAGTGTTGGGGCTCCATATACACAGACTACAGCTTACAACTATGCTGCTGACGAATGTAAAACACATATTTCCAACATTTGGTCTTCTTCCTATAATGCAATCGCTGGATTAAACAAAATATTAAAACAAGTTGAACTGAAAAAAAGCATATTGAGCCCTGCTTCTTATGCAATGATAAAGGGTGAGGCCCTGGCATTACGTTCTTATTTGCATTTTGATTTGCTCCGCTTATTTGGTCCTCATCCTCAAAAAGGGGCTAATCTTAAGGCTATCCCTTTTGAAGAGAATGCTGACAATTTTGTAAATTCTCCACTTACTACCTCCGAAGTCTTGAATAATATTTTAAGAGATCTTGAACTTTCAGCCTCTTTAATGAAAAACTACGAACCCGCATATACTGAAGATAGGCAGATCAAGCTGAACTATTATGCGGTGAAAGGTTTAGATGCTCGGGTATCACTTTATAGTGGAGACAAGGCTCGTGCAGCGGCAGCAGCCAAAATAGTGGTAGAATCTAAACAATTTCCATTTGTTAATATCAGTACGGTAGCAGCTGTAGCTGGTTCTAAAAACAGACTTTTCAAGTCAGAGCTTGTATTTGCCTTGCGCTCAAGAAATATGCAAACCTGGACTGATTCTTATTTCAGGTATAAATTAAATACAGCCTGGTCGCTACGTCGCCCAGATGCCGAAATCAATACTTTATATGAAAATTCATCTACAGACATCCGTAGAGTCTATTTATTTGAAGAAGAGCAAAACACTTTATATACTTCTAAATTTTGGCAAACTTATACTTTGTCGAGTGGAGAAAGCCAAACATCAACCGGTAGAATGGATCAATTGGTGCCAATGATCCGCATTTCAGAGATGTATTATATTCTCGCTGAAACTGCAGCAACAGTTGAGGAAGGTATTAAATATATAAATTTAGTTCGTTCAGCACGCGCTATAACCACCTTGCCAACCACAAATATTGCTTCGTCATTCCTGGAAAATGAAATTAAAAAAGAATACCAGAAGGAATTTTATGCTGAGGGCCAACTATTCTTTTATTACAAAAGAATGTTAACAGAACGTATTCAATTTCTTACTCCTGTAATGAATTTTAATAATTATGTTTTGCCAATACCTGAGACAGAATTGGAATATAATCCCAATTATTAATGCAAATATCATGAAAAGAATAATAAATATATACTGGCTTGCTATCGCAATATTGATGGGCTGCCAAAAGGAAGATGTATCTTTTTATAATGGCGAATCTGGAATTTCATTTTACCTAAACAACAATGAAGTCGATAGTTTGAATTATAGCTTTGCTTATAATGCTTTTGAGAAAAAAAGTGACACTTTATTTATAAAAATGCGCTTGCAGGGCTATGTGTCCAATTCCGATAGAAAAGTAAAAGTGACGGCTGCAGATGGAACAACGGCAAAAGAAGGTGTTGATTTTATACTGCCAGAAGCAGTTTTGAAGGCAGGTGAAAATACTATCTCCTATCCGTTGGTTGTCAACAATACAGCTAAAATGAATGAAGAAGCTTACCTGATTAAACTTCAAGTCGCAGCATCAGAAGATTTGAAAGTAAGCGCTTTAGGAAAAGAAATTGGCAATACTACAGCTACGGACACCTATAAGGTTTGGGTATCAAATATCTTGTTGAAACCAGTTTACTGGACGGAAATGCAGTCCTATTATGGTGTATTTAGTAAAACTAAATACCGTTTTATGGTTCAAACATTAGGCATAACAGATTTCTCCTTAAAAAATGTAGGCTATTATGGTGCTTATAATTACCCATTAAAATTACGTATTGCATTGTTAGAATATGAAAAAGTTAATGGTGAACTAATTGATGAATTTAACAATAGAATATCATTTTAACATGAAAAGAACAATATTTCTATTTAGCTTTTTATCTCTATTTTGGATAATAGGCTGCTCTAAATTTGAGCAGGATTTTACATTGAATAAAATTAATGAACTAACCATTTCTACAGAAAAAACAGCATTTGAATTGGTGCAGTTTGATTCTCTGCTCATCGCTCCTACCATATCAGAATCGTCAAGTAGTCCTCAAGGTTATTCTTATGAATGGAAGGCAATCATTGCTGACACCGTATTTAGTTTTTCTAAAGAGAGAGATCTACACATGCCTGTAACATTTTCTCCAGGAGCTTATTTGTTGCAATACATTGTTACCGATAAAAGTAACGGATCGCAGACAATGAAGTTGTATACACTAAAAGTAAATGGTGCATTTTATGAGGGCTGGTTAGTTACTCATAATAAACAAAATAAGGGTGTTTTATCATTTGTAAGATCAGATGATAAAGTTTTTCTATCACCAGCACAAGATGTGAACCATAAAGAATATCCGGGTAAGGCACTAGCAACCCATTATTCATACCTGAACAACTATCCAGCATTAGCATCCTTATTGTATTTTACCACAGAAGGCGTCGTTAGGTTTAATCCTAACAATTTCGATGAGATTGGCAATACGGCTGGTATCATGGGTAAATCTATGACTTTTGTAGATCCTGGTTTTGGCATATCCACATTAGCATCAGATCAGTATATCATTGATAATGGAAACTTATATGCTGGTTTTGGAATTTTTAATCCTGAGGAGATTTTATCGCCTTTTTCTGACCGCTTTACAGGTGATTATAGTTTGTTTCCTATAGCATTTCCGGCTACACCTTTTGCAACTTATTTCTATGATAATAAGTATAAACGATTCATGCAGGTAGCCTATCGCACCCGTATCATATCAAATTCAACAGGTAACACCACGGCAGCTTTTAACATGTCTAATGTAAATCGCACAATGGTTGCTGCCGAGAAAGGTGGAACAACGAATTATAATAGTAATTTTTATTTCGTCATGGAAGGAACTGATGGCCGCTATTTTATGTCATTGAATGGAGCAACTCCAAAATATAATGTAAAGGTAGCCGATACCAATGCGCCTGATTTCAGCAGAGCTACTAAGTTTTCAGCATCAGCAAGTAATATTGAAAACATGTATTACGCATATGATAACAAAATTTATCTGTATGATATTAAGAATAATACAGCAACTAAAATTTATGAATTTGCTGTTCAAAATAAAGTAACCTTCTTGCAAGTGCAAAAGAAGACTAGTAAACAAATTGCCGTGTCAACATTAAATGGTACTGCTGGTGAACTCTATCTTTTCCAGATAGATGACATGGGACATTTTGTAGGTAATACGTACAGTAAAAAATTCGAAGGATTCGGAGACATCATTCACTTAAGTTATAGAGACTAAACAACATGAAATATATTTTATTAACCACCTTATTATTAGCTGTACAAGTTACATTTGCACAGAAAATTTCTTTAGATAGCATTCAGGTTAGGGCAAGAGAAATAGCACAAATTAAGAGCGAAAAAGTTCGTCTACAAGAATTGCAGCTGTTATCTAAAAGCAAGTTGGAAGAGTCTCAGCTGATTGTTTATTGGTATTACAGAAATGATCAGAATGAGGCAAAAGTAGCTGAAATACAGGCCTCCATACTGAAAAAGTTTCCAAAAGGGAGATTGAACACACAGCAGCGTTTGCAAAATATTGGCCAAATGTCTGATGTAATGGTGAAGGACTCTCTTTATACTTCCCTTCTAAAATCAGATAAGCACCTCAACCTTGGTGTGCATAACCTGACAATGGTGCTGGAATTTGCAAAAATTGGAAATATGGATAAAGTTGAGCAATATTTAAATCAAATCGAATATGCCAAAGATCCTAAAGGTAATGCCATTCAAGCGATGCAGATTTATCCAATTATGATTCAAAATTTGATACGTCATGATACTAAAACCGCACTTCCGTATATCACAACTTATATTGAATATACGCGTGCACAATTACCAGAAAATAATAAGATTTGGTCTGCTGCTGTAGGAAAATATTATAACGCATTACTAGCTTATTTTGATGTATTTATTCAAGATAAACAATATGAACAAGCCTATAATTATAATAATTTTTTACAACTTGAATTATCAAAATATGTAGACGTAGATAGAAGTCTTCATGCTAAAATTCAGCAAAATTACCTGGTCAGTCTTGTGAATACCAAAAGATATAAACAAGCTTTTCCACTGATAGAAGCATCTTTTAAAGGTGAGAACCGTATTCCAGGCATCGTAAACCACTTAAAAATGGCCTATGCTGCAAATTACGGTAGCTTTGATGGGTTTGAAGATTATTTAAAAAAGCTGGAACAAAAGAAAAATGATTTTGTAATTAAGCAAACCTTAAATGCTGCGATCAATGTGCCCGCTCCTGATTTCACCCTTGCTGATGTTGATGGTAAGCTGGTACGCCTTAGCGACCTTAAAGGTAAGGTGGTAATATTAGATTTTTGGGCAACCTGGTGTGAGCCATGTAAAGCCTCATTTCCAACTATGCAGAAAGCGGTAAACAAATATAAGGATGATAAAGATGTCAAATTTCTATTTCTACATACATGGGAAAAAGGTGGCGTTAATGCCACTAAAGATGCTAAGCAGTATGTTGTAGACCATAACTACTCCTTTGATGTACTGATGGATTTACGCAATGTTGACACTAAAAAATCTGCAGTCGCAGAAGCCTATAAAGTTTCAGGAATACCAACGAAAATTATTATTGATCCCCAGGGTATGATGCGTTTTATTACAACGGGATTTTCTGCTGATGAGGGTAAAGCGCTTCAGGAGATATCGACCATGATTGATTTTGTGAAGAAGAATAAGTAATTACACTCATCTCTGCATCGAAAACGCTGATGTTAAACAAGAGGTTGTATCATTTAAAAAATGAGCAACCTCTTGTTGTTTTATAGCTTTTATTAGATATTTAAAAGTGCACCCATCACTACAAGCACTAGACTAGTTACGATGTCTAATAACTGAGATACCTATAGACCCTAAATCTATAGCGCGTGGACACGAAAAAAATATGGGCAAATTTTGCTGTAGCCGACCCCGATGGTCATAAATTCAATGTATTTTATAGGTAAGTGATACGATTGCAAGAGTTTTGACTACAACAAAAGTAGATTTGGCTACATCTGTTTTTTAACGACCATGCACCTTTGCATAGTTCATCAAACAGAAAAAAATGAAAATTATACTTACATGGATATTCCGCTCCAAAGTACGCCACGATTCCGACACAAAGTACACCACTTATTCCGCGCCAAAGTATACCACTAAGCAGTGTTTAACCGCCAGTTACGCTAAGTTTGGTTTGTAACCAAAAACCACTTGCAGTATGGCAAATAAGCTACTTAGTATGCATAAGATAAGACAGATACTTTTATTCCTTGAGCGCGGTGTTTCCCAGCGGGCTATCGAGAAGGAAATAAAGACGACAAGAAAAACAATTGCCCTCTACCTGCAAAAGTTCCAACAAACCGGGCAGGAGTTAACCGAACTTTTGAAACTTCCAGACGAACGGTTGGAACAGATTCTTGGCTTGCATAAGCCATCTGTACCACAGGATGCTGACCCCCGCAAAGCTCATTTCATCAGCCAGATCATGTACTTTAACAAAGAACTTAGCCGTACCGGGGTGACCCGTTTACTGCTTTGGGAAGAATATATTAAAGAATATCCTTCAGGCTTTCAGTATTCCAGGTTCTGCGATTTACTGCAAGACCACATGAAATTGAACAATGCAGTGATGCACTTTGTTCATACCCCGGCAAAGCTTTTGGAAGTAGACTTCGCAGGTGATGTCTTACATTATGTAGATCCTTCAACAGGAGAACTTATTGCCTGTCCAGTGTATGTTGCTGTACTCCCTTTTAGCGGTTATGGTTATGTAGAGGCTCTTCCTGACGCCAAACTGCCTCAAGTAGTAAAGGCTCTGAATCACACCATTAACTATTTTGGAGGAGTGCCCCTAACTGTAAAATCAGATAACATGAGACAGTGGGTCTCTAAAAGCTGTAAATACGAACCGGTATTCACTGATATGCTGGAGCAGTGGGCAAACCATAATAATATTGCTTTACTGGCTGCACGTCCCTACAAACCAAAAGACAAGCCATCGGTTGAGAACAATGTAAAGATCACTTACAGGCGTATCTACGCAGCACTACGTAACCAAACTTTCCATAGCCTGTCTGAACTCAACAAAGCGATCAAAGAAAAACTCGACAAGCACCACCAGCTGAACTTCCAAAAGAAAACATTCAGCAGGCAAGAACTCTTTGACAGTCAAGAAAAAGCATTATTGCAACCGCTACCCGAATCCGCCTATTCCATACGACACTACACCAAAGCAAAAGTGCAGAAACATTACCATGTGCTGGTGGGCGAAGACGGCCACTTTTACTCTGTTCCATAGCGTTACATCGGTAAAGAAGTTCGGATTGCCTATGATCAGGACACCGTTGAGATCTATTACGAGGGTCAAAGAATCGCTGTCCATACCAGAAATTACACCAGCCATGGTTATAGCAGTATCAAAGAACATATGCCTGAAAGGCACCAGGCAATCACACTACAACGTGGATGGAGCCCTGAATACTACTTAAAAAAAGCGGAAGATAACGGACCGCACACTTTGAGGTTCTTTAAAAAGCTAATGGACAGCAAACTGGTGATCGATCAGTCTTATACTTCCTGCACCGGGCTGCTGAGATTAATGGATGCTTACGGCTGTGTTCGTATGGAAGCAGCCTGCAAAAGGGGTTTAAGGGGACACAAGTTCAGTTACACCGCGATCAAAACGATCCTGGATAATAAAATGGATCTGTTGGAAGAAGAAAGCATCAAAGAGTTTCGTATTCCTGCCCACAATAACCTCCGGGGCCCTGAATCCTATAATTAGTCAAATACATATATCCTTAAAAATGAATACACAAAACACCGTAGAACAACTCAAAACACTTAAACTGACTGGAATGGCTAAACGTTATGAGGCCGCATTATCATTGCCTGTCCATGAGCTGCAGGATGTCCATGCTTTGATCGCCATGATCACCCAGGCAGAAATGGAATACAGAGATTATTCCCGAACCCAGAAGTATCTCAAGGCCAGTAAGCTCCGCTATCATGCGCTGCCTGAAGATATACTTTGTAATGCGGAAAGAGGTATTACAAGAGAACAGGTGCTAAGGCTTTCTGATGGTATGTTTATAGAAAAAGGTGAGAACGTATTGATCACCGGTGCCACCGGATGCGGTAAATCTTTTCTGGCCTGTGCCCTGGGGCGCAGTGCCTGTTTGCTGGGTTACCGCACCCAGTACTTCAGTATGAACAAATTCCTGGATGCACTGGCTCAGGCCAGGCTCGATGGATCTTACCTTAAATGGATCAAGGGTATCTCCGCAAATAAGCTGCTGATCCTGGATGACTTTGGACTAAAGGCTTTGAACAATGATGCAAGAATTGCACTGCTGGATATCCTGGAAGACAGGTATGGAAACGGCTCAACAATGATCACATCGCAACTCCCGGTGGATAGCTGGTACAACTTTATTGATGAGCCAACGCTCGCTGATGCTATTATGGACAGACTGGCAGCTTCTGCACATAGAATAGCGCTTACAGGTAAATCTTTGAGAAAGAAAAAAAATCATTAAGTTTGAAAATATCACACTTACTTAGTGGTGATACAGGCCGGTCTGGTTGGCGTACTTTGCTCCGGAATAAATGGGGTACTTTAGCGCGGAACACTGGCGTACTTTCGTCGGAATATCTAGTTTGAACAAAAGAGTGTTGTACCACTCCAATAAGACGGAAATTTCCCTATTAAGATCATCCAGAGAAAAGAAGGTCATCTCCCGTAAGGGATAATAAATACGCTGGTAGACAAAATGCACCGCATTCTCAACCAGGGCCTTGTCCTGGGGAGAGTAGCTACGGGTGGGATTGATGACACAATTATAATGTCGGGCAAAGTCTTTAAAGCTACGGTTGACATCGGCTTCGTATTTACTCGATCTATTAACTGCGGACTTTAGGTTGTCCGATACAATCGCTTTAGGCGATCCGCCATAGAAACGTAAGGCATTTGCACAACAGGATAGCATGTCTTCGCGTTTCTGGCTCATACATGCCTGAACATAGGTGTACTGGCTGCAGGGAAGTATGGCTACAAATACTTCCACGGGAACAATCTCTCCGGTCTGCTTATC
>NZ_JAZQPU010000334.1:0-10525 GCF_045628745.1 Pedobacter sp. | reverse complement strand
AAATGTTCTTAAATTCCCCCTTGAGCTTTATTTTTTCTATGCAGGGCAGTTGGATAGCTGCCATCCTCCTGTCTATTCTTTTTGCATTTTTAGTTTATTGGGAAAAAAAACAAGCTAAACTGGCCAGCCCCATTCGAACCACAGTAATGATACTTCCCCACCAGTTAATGCCAAAGTTGGTCATCTGGGCGGCTATTTGGGGCTTTCTAGGGGCGAAAATATTTAACTACCTTGAAAATATCCAAATGTATAGTAGCTATTCCTTCGTTGATTTTTTTAAATATAGTGGACTTACTTTTTTAGGCGGATTAATTTGTGGTGGGCTTGGTTTTCTCTATGTTGCTTATAAAAAAGGGATGAGACTGATCAATCTGGTAGATATAGGCTCTCCTGGAATGTTGGTCGCCTATGGTGTCGGACGATTAGGATGTCATCTTTCGGGGGATGGGGACTGGGGCATTGCCAATGTAGCTGCCAATCCATTTCCCGGGCTTCCAAATTGGGTGTGGTCTTTCAACTTTCCACACAATGTGTTGAACAAAGGTGTATACATTAGCGGTTGTAATGGCAATTATTGTTCAGTATTGCCACATGGTGTTTTCCCAACTTCTTTTTATGAATCGGTAATTATTTTAAGTTGCTTTTTTTTGCTTTGGTTTAATAGAAAAAACATACAAATACCAGGACTGATATTTAGTTATTATCTAATGATAATGGGAATAGAGCGTCTTTTAATAGAGGAAATACGAATTAATTTCAAGTATGATATTATGGGACTTCATCTTTCAGAAGCGCAATTTATTAGCCTCATATTTATCTTTTTTGGTGGTATATTATGTATTTATTCGACCTTCCAAAGTCATAAAGGTAAATAATAGTAGCTTTTAGGATTTGAGCAATTATGTATATTTAGTTTATACTAATCCAAGGTAATTGAAGCCTTGAAAAGGAATGGAATAAAATTTATAAATATACACTTTGAAATACAAAGTACTTTTGTTTATCTTTATTGTAGGAAAATTTCGTAAATAATAACATTAAAAACTTACATAACCTTAAGATCATGACAACTATAGAAAATTTCAGAACACAGCCAGTTTATACCGCTTCCTTACTTAAAAGGATTCTTCAGGGGGCATTGATAGCTTTAATCTTGATTTCATTTTTTCTGTTTAAAGCTGGCGAACCGAACCCTGAATGGGGTAAACTTTGGATGATTAGACCATTAATTATTGTTCCCTTTGCAGGTGCCGTAGGGGGTTCTTTTTATTACTTTATGGATGGCCTTCGCTCTAAAGGTAATTGGAGTAAAATAGGAGCCAATGTATTAAGTTTAATGGTTTACCTGATTGGAATATGGATGGGCGCCGTTTTAGGCCTGGATGGCACAATGTGGAATTAAGCTAGTCTTCTCCAACTGGATTTTATGGTTTCCCGTAATGTTTGCCTGATTATAGCTGTTATATTCGTCTGCATAAATGATGATAATTTCCAAACTAAGGACTCTATAAATGAGGATTATAACAAATCTAGTTATTCAAGAAAACGACGGATGGAGGAGAACTTTAGCGGAATCAAATGGCCGCTTGCTCTTTCTTGGCGACTACTTTAATGTTAATATCGATGTCAGCACCAATGCGAGAGAGGTGGCAAATTTTAAAAGGATTATCGATGTCAAAAAAGAAAACCCCGATCAGGTGACTTTATTGATTGGCAACAGATTACAATTATCTATATCCAGAACCACAAACCCATTTTCATAAGGAAGATTTTTTAATTAAGGAAGTGTTGGAAGATGCGCTTGATTATCTTCAGGTTTGTGCTGTTGTAGAGGATATCATTTTTAGCCATGCTGGACTTACAAAAACATGGTGTAGAAATAATGATATTGATTTAAATGATCTTGAAAACAGCATCAACCAGAAATTTAATACTGATCCTTTTGCTTTTTCCGCTGGCATAGGCTATGGCAAATTGGTATGCCAATCGCCATTATGGCTGAGCTCACAAAAGTTACTTATTGATAAAATAAACGATTTTAACCAGGTTGTTTACTATACGCAACAACCTGGTTTATATTTCCCAACAAATGCAAGTTTTATTGATGTGCTTGGTATTTCCTTTATAATAAAGGATACAGAATTGCAGGATAAATCCATATTACGTTAATAAAAACGTAGCTGCTTTGTTTTTACAGAGTATTGGCCTTCAAATTAGTTTTTACATAACCTTTGCCCGTCTCTTTTAGAAGTAAAGACAATAGAATGGCTGTCCCTATCCCTGCTATCCAAAAAAAGCCGGTAGATTGAAAATGTAAATCTTTATCGAGCTCAATTGTTAATGATTTTCCTAATAAAAAGGTGAAGATTGGGCTGATGATGGTAGTAATACCAAAGGTGATAAAGTTCATGGCTCCTGTAGCACTTCCTTTTACTTCATCTGGGTTAGATTCTTTAATCACAGAATAAGGAATCATTGCTGCACCTGATGCTACACCGAAAATAAAATTAGTAACATAGGGGGACACCAGGTTAGGTAAAAAAATAATCTGACAAATAGCTAAAATCATCACGATGGCACCGCCGATCAATACAGGTTTTCTTTTGCCAATCTTATCCGTTAAATATCCAAGCAGGGGACAGCCGAATACCCAACCCATAGGGATTAATGCACTGGCTATTGTGGCCGAATGGAAACTCAGGGCTTTATCTTCCTGAAAAAAAGCTACGCCCCATGTCATCGCAAAAATAGTGGTTGGGGCAAATAGTAGCCCCGATATAATGCCACACAACCAGGATTGGGGGTTTGAAAACACTATTTTATAAGGAGCAAGTCCTGATGTTGATACTTTTGGACTTGACAGGCTCTGAACTTTTTCATCTTTAGGGGTGGTACCCAGTAAGGCGAAAGCCACTATAATGGTAAATACACCCAAACCTATCCAGAATAGCTCCTGGCTCATCCCCTTAGCAATCCATGGGCCTACAATAAACTGACCTGCAGAGCCGCCCAACATGCCTATACATTGGGTAAATCCAATGGCTGTAGCCAGTGACTTAGCCGAGAATCCTTTTGAGGCCAGATAAACACAACCCGGAAATGCAAATGCACAACCAGCACCCTGGAGTAACCTTCCAAAAACTCCGGTATAGTAGTTGGATATAAAGAATAACAAGCAGCCAATGCCTAGTATCAGCGTACCAGTGAAAAGTGAATATTTTGCACCAAACTTGTCTAGTGCAATTCCAGCAATTAAATTGGTGATTGCATAAGTATAATAATAAGTGCCAATTATAGAAACAACACCAATGGAAGAAATACTAAAAGCCTGGGATAATTCAGGTATCATGACTGCTGGTGCTGCCCTGACCACATAATTAATAAAATAAAATAATAAGCCGAAAACCCAAGCAATAATATAATACTTAGAAGAATTAAGTGGTTTGTTTTGCTCCATGTATTTTAAAGATGATGCCGAATGATAATGGCATCAAAGATAAAGCTTATTTTACATGTTGCACATGAAAATCATTATACCTGATCTTCACAACCAACGCCGGGCTTAACCTTGTGCAGGTGAGAGAAAGAAGGATTGGGCTGGAAGGCTCATATTAATACATAATCAACAAATAAGGAATACGCCCCCTAGAATTATAATGCATCATAATTGGTTTACCAAATTATATTTAATAAAATCTTTGCTTAAAAGATTATAAAACAATAAAGCCCCGACGATAAGATCAGGGCTTTGATTTTTGTGCAAATTGATTTTTTTACAAGTTTGGATTATTGTCAATCTCCGATTGTGGAGTAGGTAAGAATAGTTTATCCGCAGTATGCCATGACAAGGGTTCTACTGCAAAATAACCTTTAGCTCTCCATCTTAATATGTCAATATTTCTGATGTGCTCACTGGTCATTTCAGCTATCTTTTCATGCATAAGCGCTTTAATCACATCTGCTTTATTGCTTACCGGAAATTGATTGGTGGGGTAGGGTGGCATAGCAACACTAGGTCTGGCTCTGATTTGGTTAAGGTAAGCAACGGCTGCTGGTGTATTGCCCAGTTCATTTTCACATTCAGCCAGCATTAATAATACTTCAGCATATCTAATAATGCGTTGATTATTACTTCCTGGGTGATAGGCAGCAAATGCACGGTCTTGTTTATAGATGAGCATATATTTTCTAAAACCGATTTTTAAAGTTCTGCCATTCACAACAGATGAGTTACCATTTTGATCAGCATCTACCAGGGTAGAAGCACCATTGTTAAAAACATCACCAGTTTGATAAAAACTGAACGCAAATCGGGGATCAGTTTTTGTGGCACCAGTAGCGGTATTTTCAAACTCATTCAACATTTTGTTTGATGGAATCAGGTTTCTCCAGCCTATGGGGTTATATTCCTGATTTCTAATGGTGCTTTGAGGAGCAGAAACGCCATCTCCTGAAGGACTGCCCCAATTGAAGTTATTATCTCCTTTATCAGAAAAGATGATTTCAAAAATTGATTCATTGTTGAATTCCGTTTCTTCTTCAAAATTATCAAGGAACCTGCTGGTTAGAGAATAACCATTTGTTCCTGATGTTGGTATTTTTAATAGTGCTGCTTTTGCTCCTTCGTAATCTCCCTTTTGCATCATTACCCTTCCCAACATAGCATTAGCAGCAGCGTTGGTTACACGGCCAAGGTCAGTACCAGATTTTCCTGGAAGAACCGTTGCAGCCTCCTGCAGGTCTTTGATAATCATCGCATAGATATCTTCAGCTTTAGCTTTTGGCTGATAATCATTTGGACTTTTTACGGCGGTGGAATATAAAGGCACACTTCCCCACATACTCACCAGGTCAAAGTATGCCCATGCCCTCAAAAATTTAGCTTCACCTGCGCTGCGGTCTCTTATAGCAGTATTATCAGTTACAAGTGGTGCATTATCTAAAACAGTATTTGCCCTGTGAATTACCGTATAGAGGGTATTCCATACAGAATTCATCACAGGGTTGGCTGGATCCACAACCCCAATCAGAATCTGATTTCTGGGTGATTCCAGCTGACTGCCCCCTGTCACAACATCATCGCTGCGCAGGTCGTGTAAAAAGTACCATTCTCGTGCCACCAGGCCAGTACCATGCCAGGCAGCATAGATGGAGTTGGTGCCCGCTACTAATTCTGTAGCAGTCTTAAAGTAACTATCTGTAGGAACAACATTTGGGTTAGTTGTATCAAGGTCCTTTTTACAGGCGTTCATTGTGCAAAGTGCCATCACCCCAATGAAAGAATATATTTTTATGTTTTTCATAAATTATCTTTTAAAAGCTTCAATTTAAAAACTTGCCTGTACACCAAGCTGGAAAGAACGGGCAGCCGGGTATTGCCCAAAATCGACTCCATTAGTCAGGTTGCCCCCTGAGGTATTCTGGTTTTTATTACCTACTTCAGGATCATAACCATTGTATTTGGTGAGCGTAAACAAATTCTGTGAGGAGATATATACTTTTAGGCGACTCATAGAATTGACCCATGATTTTAATACGTTTTCTGGTATAGTATAACCAATCATCAGGTTTTTCATCCGTAAATAGGAACCATCCTCAATCCAGCGGGTGGATAGTCGTCCATTTCGGTTTGGATCGCCTGCAATTGCTCTGGGTATATTAGAGTTGCTATTTGTAGGTGTCCATGCGTTTAAAACCTGCGTTCCTGAATTAAATAACCTAGGCATTCCTTCTAAAATGATGTTTTCGGCATTTAAGATCTTGTTACCTTGTACTCCCTGAAAAAATACAACCATATCAAAATTCCTGTAAGAAGCAGAATAGTTTAAAGAGTAGGTGAATTTTGGTAAAAAGCTTCCAATATAGGTACGGTCATAAGAATCGATAAGGCCATCAGGATTCCCATTTGGACCGCTGACATCTCGAAATTTTATATCCCCTGGCGCAGCATTGGCTTGTGTTGGGCTGCTGGAAATTTCAGCTGCTGTTTTGAATATACCATCGGCAATCCAGCCATAAAAAGACTGTACAGGTCTGCCGACCACTGTATTGGTAAATACATCACCTCCACCAAAGTCAGCATCACTTCCAGATGGTATAGATGCATTTGCCGTATTTAATTTTAGCACCTCATTCCTGATTACACTGATTACACCTGTGATATCCCATTTAAAATCACCTGATGTTTTATGGTAACCTAATTGGAATTCAGCACCTTTGTTCTCCATAGAGCCAATATTGGCTAAGGTACCAACACCCTGGAATCCCTGACTTGGTGCAGTAGGAACCGTTAGTATCAGGTTATCAGTTTTTCTCTGGAAAATTTCCGCTACTACAGTAATTTTATTTTCAAATAAGCCAAGGTCTACTCCAATATTTAATTGTTTTGTTTTTTCCCAACTCAAATCAGGATTGGTAAGTCCATTGGTAAAAGAGGCATTACCACTGCCTGGAGCAATATTACCTATTGGGTAAAATGACTGGTTAGAATTTACAGGGGAAAGGTAGGGATAGTTTCCTAATCCTCCCGGAGGAATACCTGTCAGGCCATATCCTGCTCTTAGTTTCAATTCAGATATAGAAGTGCTGTTTTTTAGGAAATCTTCCTTGTCAATTTTCCAGCCTATGGATGCTGAAGGAAAATTCTCATACTTGTGTCCCGGTGCCCAAATGGAAAAACCATCTCTCCTAATGGATGCACTTAACATATATTTTCCTTCATAATCATAATTTACCCTGCCTACATAAGACTCAAGTTGATTGCTTTGATTGATGTTATTTGCAGCAATATTTGAAGCCCCGTTTAATGTGTTGACAAGATTGGTCGACTGGTTCCCAGAAGAGGTTTCTGTAGTAAAAGTAACGCCCTGTTTTTCATATACAGCTGTTGCCGACACATGATGTGTACCAAAAGTCTTGTCAAAAGTCAATTGTTGTGTATACAATTTAGTAGTGGAAGAAAGTCTTTGATTGGCAATTGAAGCAGAAGTAGCACTTAAAGTTCCGCCATCATTATATATTGGTGTATAATTCTGCGTGTAACCATTTGTATAATCCACACCAAAAGTAGAACGGAATTTCAACCATGAAGCCAGGTTAACATCTAGAAATGCGGTCCCTAAAATTTTTACCGTTTTAATGGTATTAAATCCAATTAAGGCAGACTCCACAGGGTTTGTTGGGTCTGAGCCATCAAAGCTGCTGATGGGCCCCTGAAAGCCTCCTTGTTTAGTTGGATCATTAACAGGAATATAAGGAGGCATCCTGACCACATTGGTTAATTGTGTTCTGTTACCTTGAGTAGCATCATAATGCTGACTGCCAACTGCCGTATAGAGGTTCTCGCCTAAAGTGAATACTTTGCTTATTTTATGGTCAGAGTTGACCCTGTAATTGTACCTGTCGTAACTAAGTCCTTGAGCTATACCATTTTGTTTGAAATAACCTGCAGAAGTATAAAAGCGAGATATGTCGTTACCACCGTTAACAGATAGATTATTGGACGTAAGCAGTGCATTATTGATAAAATAAGCATCTTGCCAGTCTGTATTGGTTTGTGCGTAAGTTTGTGCTGTACCTTCGTATATAGGAAGGTTAAAGTTCGCACTGCTAAAACGTGGAGGTAGATTTGCTGTGCCCAACAACATATTGGCATATTGTACATATTGTTCCGTGTTAAGTAGCTCAAGTTTTTTAGATGGACTTTGAATTCCAGCATAAGAGTCAAGGTTAACTTGTAAATTGCTGTTTCTAGCACCTTTTCTCGTGGTTACCAAAATTACCCCGTTTGTTGCTCTGGAGCCATAAATTGCCGCCGCACTTGCATCTTTCAACACTTCCACCGATTCTATGTCTTTTGAATCGAAACTTGACAGATTTCCCGTTGGAAAGCCATCAATGACATACAACGGATCTGAAGCAAAATTAATTGAACTGATCCCTCTGATGGTTACAATGGCTTGAGAGCCTGGAGAACCGTTATTGGTTACCGTTAAACCCGCAACTCTTCCCTGTAAAGCCTGTTCAACACTGGCTACTGGAAGGGCAGTAATGGTTTTTGCGCTTAAGGAGGTGATTGCTCCTGTTAATGTACTTCTTTTTTGTGTACCATAACCTACAACAACCACTTCATTCAATCCTTTTGAATCGGTCTTTAACTGCACATCTATTGTGCTTTTACCGTCAACCGCCATTTCCTGGGTAATAAAACCTATATTCCTAAAAACTAAAATGCCATTATTTGGAACATTGATCTTATAATTTCCGTCCTGATTGGTAGAAGTCCCCGTTGAAGTGCCCTTTACGGAAACGGTAACACCGGGTATGGCCACTCCATTTTCATCTGTAACTTTACCGGTAATGGTTATATCCTGAACCACTGCAACAGGCAAAAGTTCCATCTTATTATAGCTCACCGACTGTTTTAAAGGGATTTTAGCAGAAATAGTGCCCGTGACGAAGGCACTGATGGCAAGCTGAATCAATGCAAAACGCAAAAATTCTTTAGGTAAATGATTTTTTTTCATAGATTTGATTAATAGAGTTTTGAATAAAAATTCAACAAAAATCCCCCTATCATCCTTTTAGGATGTCAATCATTCGAGATTTGGGAGAGAAACTTTGAACGGCAGTGTGTCAGCACTGTCGTTTTTTTAGGTATCTTCTTTTACATAAGCGTTGGTTTTAAAATGATCAATAATGTATAATGTTAGTTTTGTTTAGGATTTTTTAAAAGTTAATTTGTATAAGATTCTGTTGAGGAGATTCAAGAGGATAAAGTGATATTTGGTATATCTAAAATACAACAAAATTATTACAATGCAATCGGTTGTTTAAATTTCTTAAATTAAATTTATTTGTTATCTAGTCAAAAGCCAATAGCTATTTAATCAATCGATTTAGTACTTATATTGCCGAATTCTTGCTGCTGAATTTAAATTGTAATTGAAGCTGGTCTTTCTCCAATTTGTTGGCGCCACATGGAATAATAGAGTCCTTTCTGCTCCAGCAGTTCCTTATGTCTACCCATTTCAGAAATCTTACCTTTTTCTAATACATAAATGGTGTCAGCATGCATGATGGTAGAAAGTCTATGCGCAATCAAAATAGTCATGGAATCCTGCAAGGCTGAAATATCTCGTATCGTTGCAGAAATCTCCTCCTCGGTTAAAGAATCCAGGGCAGAAGTGGCTTCATCGAAAATCAATAAGGAGGGTTGGCGTAATAGTGCTCTTGCAATGGAAAGACGCTGTTTTTCTCCTCCTGAAAGTTTCATTCCATTTTCACCTAATACGGTATCTATTCCATCCGATGCACGTTCAATCAGTCCTGTGGCGGCAGCTTTTGCCAGGGCATCCATCATCTCTACCTCTGTAGCCTCAGGATTTACAAAAAGCAGGTTTTCCCTAATCGAACCTACATACAACTGCGTATCCTGAGTAACAAAACCTATTTGTCTGCGCAATGGATTATAGCGGATTTGTGAAGAATCAATCCCATTAAACAATATTTGCCCATTTCCAGGCAGGTAGAGTCCTACCAACAGTTTAACCAAAGTAGATTTTCCTGAGCCTGAAGGGCCTACAAAAGCTGCGGTTTGTCCTTTTTTTATGCTAAAAGAAATGTCATCTATAGCATTATAAGCGGAAGTCTTGTGCTGAAAAATGACGTCATTAAATTCCAATCGTTCCAAAGGACCTACTTCAACAGAATTCTCAGGGCGTACTTCTATAGATTTGTTCATCAGGGCATCAAAGGTTTTAAGTGAAGCATCGGCTTCCCTGTAAAGAATTATGAAATTACCCAAATCCTGCAGCGGAGTAAAGATGGCCACAGATATAAACTGCATGGCAATTAATTCACCTGTAGACAGTACTTTTCTGAAAATAAGCCATAACAAAATGAAGAGCACCGATTGTTTCAGCAGGTTCAATAAATTCCCTTGCAGAAAAGAAAGCATGCTCACTTTCCGCGCTTTTACCATTTCCAGGTCGAAGATTTTTAGGGTCTGAATATTTAGTCTGCGGATTTCTGAAAAGGTCAATCCCAGGCTTTTCACCAATTCAATATTGCGTAGGCTCTCTGTGATGATTCCCGCCTGATTGTTAGTCTGCCTGTTGATTGACCGTTGAATGGTCTTTATTCTTTTACTAATTAAACCTGTTAGCGAACCCAATAAAAGCACCCCTACAAAAAACACAGGTACGAGTAACCAGTTTTTATTGATGCTGTACCAAACTAGAAAACACATGCCCACGGTGGAAGAAAAGAGAATATTAATAAAGGCATTAATGAACCTTTCTGCATCAGTTTTCACTTTCTGGAGGACTGAAAGGGTGGTGCCGCTGCGACTTTCCTCAAATTCCTGGTAAGACAGACGCAAAGTTTGCTTCAGACCGTCATTAAAAATGCCCATACCAAATTTAGCAACAGCTTTTCTGGTCATATATTCTTGTATGGCCTTAAAGAGTTTTGCAACAACGGCAATACCCAAAGCGATAATTAGCCAGTAACTTACTTCAGCAAT
>NZ_JAZQPU010000333.1:0-3356 GCF_045628745.1 Pedobacter sp. | reverse complement strand
TCCAAAATGCCTTCGGGTAATAAAAAACTAATTAATGTGTCTGTGACCTGGTTCAAAATAGTAGCAGCTAATAATCCTAATTTCTATACTGCAAAAGAAAGAAATTATTTACTTCCCCCCAAGAATTCCGCTTGATCCGTTTATATGGGTTTTTAGCACAGCGCAGGGCAAATAGCCATATCTGCTTTATAACCCATAACCGCTTGGTGCTTTGCTTTCTTTTACTTTTAAAATTTTAGTTTATATGGTTTATAAGGCATTTTAGCATAGCGAAGTTGAGGGTGCAAATAGTAAATTTATAATACAGGAAAGAATTGGGACTTAAGTAAGGTATTCTAATTCCTTTTCCATGATAGCTAATCATCTTTTCTGCCTATGTAAATAGTTGAGTTGCATTCTTACGCTTCTCTACTTATCACATCATTTAAATAATGTGATACCTGTGCGTTAGGTTAACTCTTCCTTCATTGCTAAGTTTAACCTCTCTTTGTGACTAAATGTTAAAAAACCTTAAATACAATTCGCTACTATAATAAAAAACGTATTATTGTGTTAGTTGTTCATTAACGTAAAAGCTGTTTTATGAAACTCAAACTCTCTATTCTTTTTATTTTCATATTAAGCCACTTTAGCCTATTAGCACAGGATAAGAAAGTCGTTCTTCCTCCTAATTGGTATAACCTTGATTTAGTTAAAGATGGCTATTTTGGCATCAGTGCAGATAAAGCCTATTCTACCTTACTTAAAGGAAAAACGCCTAAAAGCAATATCATTGTTGCGGTAATTGATGGTGGTATAGAAACCAATCATGAAGATTTAAAAGGCGTTATTTGGGTCAATCAAAAAGAAATTCCCGATAATGGCATTGATGACGATGGCAATGGATATATTGATGATATCAACGGCTGGAATTTTATCGGCTCCAAACAAGGCAACCTCGCCTATGACAACTTGGAAATGGTTAGGATCTATCGTAAATATAAACCCAAATACCAATCAACTATCAGAACCACGAAATTAGATAGTACTGAACAAGCAGAATATGAGCTATTCAATAAGGTTACTATTGAATTTGGTAAAAAGGTTGATGATGCAGACCAAAATTTCAGAATCTATGCGGCCATCAAACATGTATTAGATTCTGTTGCAACAGTTAATAAAAAGACCATACCTACACTTGCTGATGTAGAAACTTACACCCCAGACAATGAGCAGGAAGAGCAAGTGAAGAAAATTATTAGGGCGGGAACTAAAGACAGTGGTGGTTTTGATAAATTCTATAAGGACATTATGGATGGTTATCAACAACTTGACATCATGTTAAGGTATAATTTAAATCCAAACTACGATCAAAGAAAAGAATTGGTTGGTGATAATTATGAAAATTCCAGTGAACGGATTTATGGAAATAATGATGTGATGGGGCCTAATGCAGATCATGGTTCTCACGTAGCAGGCATTATTGCCGCTCAAAGAGACAATTCGATAGGAATTAATGGCATTGCCAATCATGTCAGTATCATGGCCATTAGGGTGGTGCCAGAAGGAGATGAGCGGGATAAGGATGTAGCCAATGGCATTCGCTATGCCGTAGACAACGGAGCAAGAATTATTAACATGAGCTTTGGTAAAGGCTTTAAGTGGGACAAAAAAGTGGTAGATGAAGCGGTAAAATACGCGGAATCAAAAAATGTTTTGTTGGTACACGCAGCGGGTAATGATAACCTGGATGTGGACAGGGAAGAGAATTATCCTAATAAATACTTTGAAGGTCCAGAATTTATTGCTTATCAGCTCAAACATAAACCTATAAAAAAAGATTTCCCTCTTTTAGGTAAGCCAACACCACCTGCAAGAAACCCTTATGGAAACAATAACGTGCGGCTCCCTAAAAAGATAGAGCTTGATTCAGTAAAGTTTAACCTCCCACATGCCAGTAACTGGATAGAAGTAGGTGCAAGTGCATATAGAAGTGACGCTGACCTAAAAGCTTCTTTTTCAAATTATGGTAAACACAACGTAGATGTATTTGCCCCAGGCTTTATGATTAAATCTACCGTTCCAAAGTCTAAATACGAAGAATTTGATGGCACCAGTATGGCTGCACCTGTAGTATCAGGGTTGGCAGCTGTAGTTTTAAGTTATTACCCTGACTTGACCGCTGTAGAGTTGCGTAATGTCATCATTAAATCTGTGGTTAAGGTGCCGCATAAGGTTAAATTAAAGGATGACCAAGGCAATAGCTTAAAGGTGCCATTTACGGATTTATGTAACAGCGGTGGTGTTGTTAATCTTTATAATGCACTAGAATATGCTGAAAAACTGAAAAAGTACTAATGAAAATGGGATTAAACTAATTCATTAAGGACTAATAGTTTCTATTTTTGAACGTGTATCATCATCATCATCATCTGGTTTGTCACCCTGATGAGGTGTTGAATGTTGAGTAGTAGTTGCATCTTCTTGATTATCTTGCGGTAGTTCATCTTCGTTTTGCTGATTCTCCTTTGCTTTATTGGTATTGGCCGCCTGGTGTTGCTCACTGTGAGGATAAACCTTTTCTGTATCAGGAGTAACTGTTTCAATCTTTGATTGTAAATCCTCGCTAGACTTTGGTGCAGTTGAATTTTCCATTTCTTATGTCATTTTATCTATCCTATAAAGAGATTAAAGCCTAATTTGTTTTTATTTTATTTGTAATTCATTTTCACTATTTAATATTGGAGGGTAACATAAGCGAGCTATGATTTGAAGTGATCAAACAAAAAGCTACAGGATGGGTTTAAGTGATGATAGTTTCTTTAAATTAAATTGATCATTTATGAAAATCAACAGCGTACATGTATTTGTTGCCTTTGGTACATTGGTAGCCTCGTCACTTTTATTTTCATGCAGTTCTGTTTCCCTTCCTAAAGGGGCTTCAGCAGTTTCACCTTTCGATAAAGATAAGTATCTAGGAAAGTGGTATGAAATTGCCAGGCTTGATTTTAAGTATGAAAAGAACCTTGATAACGTTACGGCTAATTACACTTTAAAGGATGATGGTTCTATCCGTGTTGACAATCGTGGTTATGATTACACTAAAAATGAATGGAAGGAAAGTATTGGCAAGGCCAAATTCGTTGAAGAACCAACTGTTGGCCGGCTAAAGGTTTCCTTCTTTGGGCCTTTTTATGCTGCTTATAATGTGATTGCCATCGATAAAGATTATCAAAATGCATTGGTTGTGGGTAATAGCACAAAATATATGTGGATTTTATCGAGAACAAAGACGATTCCAGATGCGGTGAAGGCAGATTACCTTCAACAAGCCAAAGCTATTGGTGTTGATATTGATGCCCTTGTGTATAATAAAC
>NZ_JAZQPU010000332.1:0-5630 GCF_045628745.1 Pedobacter sp. | reverse complement strand
TTTCTCATATGGCAAACGCTGTAACGTAATGCAGGAAAATTAAAGAAACTACCATCTGCTGCAGAAACGGTACGGTCTTTCGGAGGTGGAAACCCTTTCATCCATCCCATTTTGGTGGGGTCAGAATCATTGGAATTCAATAAATCTTGTGCAATTAAAGGTTGTATTAATAATATCAAACCACTAATTAATGTGAACTTTTTCATAACTTTTTAATTAAAATTGATACCAGCTAACTTGTTGATATTCAATCTAATCTATCAACAGTTGATATCCAGAATTGTGTCAATAAATTTGTTGTTTTTTAGTATCCGCCCATCCGAACCGTAATATCCACAGGCTTCCGTCTTTAAGGTGTTCAGTCAAGGGATCCCACCTGTGGGCCGCATAGTCCATGGCTTTTCCGATCTGACTTTTTGGTAATGTAGTTTTTATCTCCCTGCCGATCCACATCCCAAGCTCATTAGCCACCGGGAAGGCTTCCTCCAAGCGGAGTTGTTTGGTTGCTTCTGCATCCCTTGCCTTCCGCTCAACAGCATACAGCTGCTGGATGTATCCGACTACCTTTTTCCGCTCTTGGCCGGTCATTGTCCAGCGCCCGTTCCAACTCGCGGTGTGCGTGTGCCCAACAGGCAAGGTGGGTGGACCTTTTCCTTTGCATACTTTTCGTATACCGCATAGCCGTCGGGCTGTAGGTAACCACTGAAGCTACCTAATATAGGCAATGGGGCACTACGCCCCGGGTGGGACTGTAGTCGAAAAGCACCGATCCTTCTAGCGGGCATGATATACCCAATAATACCCTTGGTGGGTAGCACCTTTTTTATCGCTGTCCAGCACTTTAATGTGGCTCTCGTCCACCTTTTGCTTTGGTATAGAAGACCAATTGATCGTACAGCGGATGGAGTTTGATCAGGGCTTCTTTTGCCCAGCCATCGATTGTGGAGGAGGGTATCTGGATATTTTCCCGCGCGAATCGCTGCTTCTGGCGATACAGCGGGTGGTGGTCCATGTATTTTCCGGTCAGGATCATCGCCAGCATGCTAGCTCCCGGGATCCCCTTATCGATGACACGCTCGGAAGCTCGGTGATCTTTACCCCTTCACCGTTTTTGGCAGCATACTAATAACGGATGTAGCGTGTGATTTAGAACTTTGCCGGCTCACATTCGAGCTCTTAGGTAATTTCTTTACCGATGCACACCATCTGGGATAGATCTCCCTCAGGGTGGATATCGATCTCTTCTACCGGTAACTGCTCAGGGAGTTTTGCCCGCCCGTGATGGTTGGGGCGCTTGCGCACATACTCGATTTTTTCCTTTATTTCTTCCTACTGCTGTTCTACTTAGGCGGGATCAGCTTCGAAGGGCAGTAGGGTCTAGTTGGGGTCACCCTGGAAGCGCTCGCGCTTCTAACCGAACTGCATCCGCTGGAACATCTCCACCTGGGCCTTCAGGTAATCGCGCTCCCAGGTCAGGCGTTCGATCTCGGTCTACTTTGTCTTACGCTCCAAAGATTTTTGCCCCGCCAATTGCTGTCTGGCAATCTTGATAAGCTCTTCTTTTGAGAGGTTTTTCAGCCTCTGTTTGCATACCCTAAAAATACGCGAAAAGTTGCGTTTAAGCAAAAAAAAAGCACTTTAGATCAGTGAATAACGTTTTTTCTTTATGCTTTTAACAACCTGGATCTCCGCAATCATTAACACTAAATAACTCAGGAAAGTTCTCCTGCTTTTTCCCTGGCGATGGGAAAAGTACCTTGCTCAAGGCGCTTGTAAATAAAGTACAAAGCCGCCGTGCTCCCAGTGTAGCTGTTTAATATGGGTACGGGTGCGTTTCAGGAAAACGAACACCTCGCCACTGGTCGGCTGGCGCTGCATGACCGAAGTAACCAGCCGCAAAGCCCGTCGAATGATTTGCGCATATCGCAATGCCCATCATAGAGGTGGAACCAGTGCGATGAACCTAAAGAAAATATCTGCTTACAAGCGGTCAGTTGAGCGATCAGCACCAGGTCGTTCTCTACTCTAAGCCGAACACCTGTAGGATAAATAATCTCGACCTGCTAGGAGCTCTTTTTTAAACTAGCTGTTATGGGAATAAAGCTGATAATCGCCGGTTCCTTTGACCTGGCCACCCAATAACCCAGAATAGCAATATTGATCCCATGCAAAAGGCTAAAGGCTTTTTGGGTCAATCCACTTGCTTTCCAATCATCAACCATGGAAAGCATTTTTGCTCTTTTTTCTTGTTTGCTCTATGCCCCATGATAGGTCTACGCAATATGCACTTGGTCGGGCGGATACTAAACTATAAGTATTTTAGCTGATAAAGACCTTAAAAAGGACTATTGAAATCATTAAAAGCAGGTAATACGAGATCTTTTTCTGATAATATAAAATCAGTTTCCGCAATAGCTTCAGACCAGTTGATGTTTAAATCAGCATCATTCCAGATCACGCCAACTTCAGAAGCCTTATCGTAATACTGCGTTACCTTGTAGGTAAAGATGGTGTTATCTTCAAGGGTTAAAAAGCCATGTAAAAAGCCTGCTGGCAACCATAACTGTTTATGGTTCTCGCCGCTGAGTACTACACTGTAATGCTGACCGAAGGTTGGAGAGTCTTTACGGGCATCTACCGCAACATCCAGCACACTGCCTTGTATTACCCTTACCAGTTTACCCTGTGCAAAAGGTGCTTTCTGTGCATGTAGGCCGCGTAAAATTCCCTTTTGAGAGAAAGACTGGTTGTCTTGTACAAAGTTTATATCTACACCAAGCTCTGCAAAGGCTTTGGCGCTGTAACTTTCATAAAAATAACCACGGTTATCGGCCCATACTTTTGGTTCTATCAGTAAAAGATCGGGTATTGGAGTTTCAGAAATAGTCATGTTATAATTCGTCTTGCATCAAAGAAGTAAAAGTGAGCACACTATCTCCAAATTTATCTTTAATTTCTTGTTGAAAAGTAGGTTCAAAGCTTTGTTGAAAGTCTGCATAGGCAGCAATTTCTTCAAAAAAGAACTGGTTGCTGTAAGTTGTTCCTTCATTTGGAGAGTCAATAATTCTCCATGATCTATGACTCACAAACTTACCTGTTGCCATTACTTGTGGTAAATGTACTTTTTCCATCCATTCCAGGTATTGATCAAGTACAGTATCTTCAACAATCTGGGTTATATTATATAAAAACATGGAACAAATATAAAGTTATAAATTAAGGAATATATCTCAATCTCCTTTAAATGTTACTTAGCAGCTGAGGGTTTATTTGTAAAAAACAGTAATTTGACTGCTATAAAACTTACAGCAGGTAACAATTATGGTGTATTGCCCTAAAGGGTTGACCCTGTTGAGTACCTTTGTTTGCCAATGATGATGATGACTGGAATAAAAAAATACTTATGGTTGCTGCTTTTACCTTTTATTTTCGCCTGTACAGCGGAAGTGAAGGAAATTCCTGTAGCCGATTTTTTTAAAGCACCAGAAAAGTCGAGCTTCTCCTTGTCGCCCGATGGCAAGAGCCTCTCTTATTTAACGCTGCAAAATAACCACCAGAATATTGTTATAGAAGACATTGCCACTGGCCATGTTTCACAGATTACCCAGGTTACAGACGTCAATATCAATTATTATTTCTGGGTAAGCAATACCGAGTTGATTTATTATAAAAAGCTTCCCCAAAGCAAAAATATTTCCCTGTTCATTATCGATAAAGATGGCAAAAATGAGCGCCTGTTGAAGAGTGATGAAAAAAGTAGGATGCGGTTACTGAAAGAACAGTTGATTGATGATAAATACCTCCTTGTATCGTCCAATAGACGCGATTCTACCATTTTTGACGTTTATCGTTTAAATGTGAGAGACGGCAAGATGGAAATGGCAGTTAAAAATCCGGGAAATATCACCAGCTGGTATACTGATGCCAAAGCAAAGTTAAGGCTTGCAAGTTCCAGCGATGGGGTTAATGAAACCCTTTTATACCGTGATAATGAAAACCAGCCTTTCAAACCTGTAATCACCAATAGTTTTAAAACTACGCTTATTCCTGTGGCCTTTTCTGAAAGCAAACCTGATGTAATTTATGCCATTTCTAATGTTAACCGGGATAAAAATGCATTGGTAGAACTTGATTGCCACACAGGGAAAGAAATAAGTGTGTTATTCAGCAATGATAGCCTCAACGTAGTAGAAGCGCAATATTCCATCAGCAATAAAAAAATGGCTTTTGTGGTTTGCGAAAACTGGAAGCGCGAAAAGTATTACCTTGATGATGCGGTAAAAAGTCTATACCAACGTATAGAAAAATTATTGCCCGGCACGGAGTCGAGAATTGTGGATCGCGACAAAGCAGAGGGTATTTTCCTGCTGCGGACTTATACCGATAAAAATCCGGGATCTTATTATTTATACACCGTTGGAGACAATAAGCTTAAAAAATTAAGCGATGTAAACCCTGCAATCAAGGTGGCTGACATGAGTGATGTGAAAGCGATTACTTATACATCGCGCGATGGTTTGCTGATTCATGGTTACCTTACGCTACCCAAAAACGGAGCTGCTAAAAACCTTCCCCTGGTGGTGTTGTCGCATAACGGCCTGGGTAACCGCAGCAGCTGGAGCTATAATGCCGAAGTGCAGTTTCTGGCCAACCGCGGTTATGCCGTCTTCCAGAGTAATTACAGGGGTTCTTCGGGTTATGGCAAAAATTTTGCCGCCGCAGGTTTTAAACAGTGGGGGGCAAAAATCAACAATGATATTGAAGATGGCGTGCGCTGGCTGGTTAAACAGGAGATTGCCGATCCTAAAAAGGTGGCCATTTATGGTGCTGGCTTTGGGGGCTACCTTGCTTTAAACAGTTTATATGCTAATCCGGGAACTTATGCCTGTGCGGCATCCAATGCGGGTGTCATTAACCTGTTCAGCTACCTTAAAGCTATTCCACCTTATTTAAAGACCAACCTGCAGATGTATTATGACATTATTGGTAACCCTGTTACTGATGTGGATTACATGCGACAGGCTTCGCCGGTTTTTCATGCCGATAAAATCAAAGTGCCTGTATTTATTGCGCTTAATAACAAAGATAAATGGGTAAACCCGGGCGAAGTGGTCCAGTTTGTGAAGGAGCTTAAAAAAAGAAATGAAAACGTTGTTTACCTTGAAAAATCTTATCTGGATCCTCCACAAAATACGGTAGAAGACAAGGCTAAATATTACCTTGCGCTAGAGCAGTTCCTGCAAACGCACTTAAAAAAGAAATAGCCTCCATGGTAATGACTTTAGAAAAGAAAAGCGGTTACCGCAAGAATTTTTACCTCATTGTTACCTTCATCATCCTGATTTCGGTGCTGCTGATCTTGTCCTTAATTTTTGTCTATAACTTTAGCAAAAAGTATATAGAAAATGAATTTGTTTCAGAGAAGGTAAAAGTCATGGAAGAGAGCATTAAGCCTTACAGTGATTTCTTTCAAAACAAGCTGCCCGAAGTTTCTTATTACAATGGTTACCTTGACTCTGCTACTACCGCAAAATATGTAGATACGCTATTGCTGCAATATCCTTTTGTATCTAAGGTGGTATTTTATGATTCTGAAGTTACCAATAGCCCTGTAAAGGATGGTTTAAATA
>NZ_JAZQPU010000331.1:0-9165 GCF_045628745.1 Pedobacter sp. | reverse complement strand
CAAGCCAAATAGCTATAGCTCAAGAACCTAAGCAACATAACGATGTTACGGCACCCTTGCATTTAATGAAGCCTGATTATGTAACGCCTTATGGTAAACCTGCTGCCGAAGATATTACCAAAGTACTCAACCGCGTGTACCTCTACCTGGATGCGGTAACACCGGCAAAGGTTGTTGACCCAAAGACTAAGGCTGAGATCACCGATTTGAATAAATTGACTAATGATGCTGTTTTTGCCGCTGGCGATTACAGGCTCACTAGTTATGAGTGGGGGGTAACTTATGCCGGCATGTTGAATGCCGGTGAGGCTACGGGCGACAGTCGTTATACGGCCTATACCCAAAAACGCCTGAAATTGATTGCAGCTATTGCACCTTATTATTCAAAGCAGCTAAAATCAAATCCTAAATTGGTAACGCCTGTAAGCACGGTATTAAAACCTCATGCATTGGATGATGCCGGTGCAGTTTGTGCGGCGATGATTAAAGTTGAACGTTCGGGTTATAAAACCAACCTTCGCCCATTGATCGATAATTACATCACCTATATTTCTGATCAGGAATTCCGTTTGGCCGATGGTACACTGGCACGTAATCGTCCGCAGCCCAATACGCTTTGGCTAGATGATATGTTTATGAGTGTGCCTGCATTGGCACAAATGGGCAAGCTGACCGGAAATGTAAAATACAATGATGATGCAGTGAAACAAGTGCTCCAGTTTTCTGAGCGCATGTTTAACAAGCAAAAAGGTTTATACATGCACGGCTGGGTACAAGGCATGGCCTTTCATCCTCAATACCATTGGGCACGTGCAAATGGCTGGGCCGTGATGACCATGGTAGAGCTGTTAGATGTTTTACCGAAAGAGCACCCGGGCTACCAACCTGTGCTTAAACAATTGCAGGCACATATTGAAGGTCTTGCCGCTTACCAGGATGGCACAGGCTTCTGGCACCAGTTGTTAGATCGCAATGATTCTTACCTTGAAACTTCTGCTACCGCTATTTTCGCCTATTCAATTGCCCGTGCGGTAAACAGGGGTTATATTGATAAACGTGCCTTTGCTCCCGTTGCTATTTTAGCATGGAATGCTGTGGCGACTAAAGTAACTGACAAGGGTCAGGTGGAAGGTACTTGTGTTGGTACAGGCATGGGTTTTGACCCTGCATTCTATTATTACCGCCCTATCAATGTATTTGCGGCGCATAGTTACGGACCGGTTTTGTTAGCTGGCTCAGAAGTATTGAAGCTGATCAAGAACTTTGAGTTTGAAATTAACGACAGCTCCTTACAGTTGAAAGTTGCTGGCAAGGAATAAACGCAGCCTGATCAAATGCAGTAGAGGTGGAAACGCCTCAGCTCCGTACAATCAAATCATATACGCTTATTAATGAATATTTTTACTTTAAAATTTAAGAACATCAACGTAAAACAAGGTATAGCACTTACCTTGTTTACGTGTTGTCTTTTATTCAATTTTCACGATTCCATAGGGCAGGAAAAACGCAGCTATCAGGTTTTCCAATTTCCAGCCAATAAAATTCCTGTTATTGATGGTAATGCAGTGGATTGGAACCTGGTGCCCGAAAGTTACAGCATTGGCATGGACCAGCTGTGGGATGACAGTAAAAAACACACTGCCAATGCAGCCAACCTCGATGTAAAGGTAAAAGTAGGTTGGGTAAAAGGTATGAACCGACTTTATTTCCTCTACGAAGCCTATGATGATTATTGGGATTTCTCTTTGTCGGATTTGCACAATGATATTTTTGAGGTTGTAGTAGATGGCGATCAATCTGGCGGCCCTTTTATCGACAGGTTTCACCCTAATAAGGAGCTCAGCATGATGGATGCCTATTTTTCTTTTCATGGTGTGCATGCGCAGAACTACCATATTTTTACCCCTGCACAAGGTAAAGAATGGGCATTGGCATGGGGCAGTCCTTCGTGGATTAAAGATTTGCCTTATGCAAATGCAGCGGTTAACTATAATTTTAAACCCGGCGACTCAGGTAAACTTACCCTGGAATTCTGGATCACCCCCTTTGATTATGCCAGTGCGAAGGGGCCTTCATTTTCTGTAGAATCTGAATTAACAGAGAATAAAAATATTGGCCTGGCCTGGGCAGTGATCGACTATGATGATGTGAAAGCCAAAGGACACAATGGCTTTTGGAACCTTTCCAAGGAGCATACCATGTATGGTAATGCCTCTTATCTGCTTCCCTTTAAGCTGATGCCTTTAGAGGATCAGTTTAAAAAAAGCATGGAGGCAAAGTGGTCTTTTAAAGTCATTGATATGAACAAAAGGCTGGTTGCTTTTACAGATGAATCCATTGGGAAAGGCTTAAAATGGAAATGGGATTTCGGTGATGAAACCACCTCTACAGAACAAAATCCTATCCATACCTATGCCAAACCTGACCATTATATAGTAACTTTATACATAGAAGGACCGGCCGGTAAATCAAAGCTCACCAAAGTCTGGGATGTGGCTGTAAAATAATAGCATACGCTTTATAGCAAGGGCAGGGTCATTTAAAAAATGATTCTGCCTTTTTTTTGCCTGTTAAAATCTAGCTTTTGACTTAAGGTCTTTTAAAAGACGGCTTAGTGACAGCTAGTAATGACAGCGCATCCAATCCACGGTGAGTACACACTCAGTCCACCCTTTGTTCGGTAAAACGTGGACTCACTGTGGACTCACTGTGGACTCACCGTGGACTCACCCATACCTGACAAAAAGCTGGCGACAAGCTAATGCCAATATATTTATACAAGAGTGACGACTAATTTTGTAAACCCTTACCAGCTCATACAGGCACAAATTTCTTTTTTTCGATTTTTCACGAAATATTCTTTTATATGAAGTGATTTTATAACTTTAATAAATAATATAAAAAAACTGTATGAGATATTTTTCAATTCTATTATTGCTTACTGCCATTTCCTTTTCAGGATTTTCGCAAAGTAAAGATGCCATTCTTGGCCAATGGGTAAATCCTTCGGGAGAAGCGCATATTGACATTTATAAAAAAGGTGATAAGTACTTCGGTAAAATCGTGTGGTTAAAAAACCCAAAGGATGAAAAGGGAAACGTTAAATTAGACGCTAAAAACCCTGATGCTGCCTTAAAGACAAAACCAATTTTAGGTCAGGAAATGTTAAAGAACTTTGTTTACGAGGATGGTAAATGGACGGATGGCAAGATCTATGATGCTAAATCTGGCAAAACTTATAGCTGTAACATTACGCCGGTAGAGATGAACAAAATCAGTATCCGCGGATATATTGGTGTTTCTTTATTTGGTAGATCAGAAACCTGGAGCCGCGTAAAATAATGAAATACTTAAGCCTCCTGTTGCTGTTGTTGCCCATGGCTGTTTTTTCTCAAGGCTATGAATTAAAGCCTTTAAACACCGGTACCAATACCAGTATCAGGGGGCTTTCTGTGGTTTCCAACCAGGTGGCCTGGGTAAGTGGCAGCCGCGGCACCATTGGTAAAACCACTGATGGTGGCCAAAACTGGACCTGGATTTACCCGGAGGGCTTTGAGAAATTAGACTTTAGGGATATTGAAGCTTTTGATGAGCAGCGTGCTATAATAGTTAATGCAGGTTCGCCGGCCTATATTCTTTTAACCGTTGATGGGGGGAAATCCTGGAAAACGACTTATAAAAACCTTGATTCAGCCATATTTTTAGATGGCATGGATTTCTGGGATCAGCAAAATGGGATGGTGTTTGGTGATCCGATCAAAGATCAATTGCAAATCTTAAAAACCAGTAATGGTGGCAATAGCTGGACTGACATCTCTGCACAGCTGAACATAAAGATGCATCAAGGTGAAGCCTCTTTTGCGGCTAGTGGAACAACCATTAAAACATTAGGCAAAGGAAAGGTCTGGATTGCCACTGGTGGCCTTATATCAAATATTTACCATTCCAGCAACTACGGACAGACCTGGCGCAAATATGCTTGTCCGATTTGGCAGGGAGAAAATTCTACCGGTCCCTTTTCTATGGATTTCTATAATGAAAAACATGGGATAGTAGTAGGGGGCAATTATGTGAAAGATACCGTATCGGTTAACAATGCTTTGCTGACTAATAACGGAGGCATGGACTGGACCATTCCGGTTAGCTCGGTGAGTGGATATCGCTCGGGTGTGGTTTATGTTGACGATAAAACCCTGATTGCAGTAGGCACATCTGGGGTAGATATTTCAACGGATGGAGGACAGATCTGGAAGAAAATCTCTGCTTTAAGTTTTAATGCCGTGCGCAAGGCAAAAAAAGGGAAGTTGATATTATTGGCAGGCGAAAAGGGTAACATTTATAGCCTTAAACTCCCCAGGCCGTAATCATTAAACTTCTGCGGCCACCAAAATTGCGGTGCTCGCCTAGGTAAATACCTTGCCAGGTACCCAATGCCAGTCTTCCTTTAAGCACAGGAATCATAACTGAAGTGCCCAATAAAGCAGCTTTCAGGTGTGCAGGCATATCATCACTCCCTTCATAATCATGCTTATATTCAGGGTCATTTTCTGGTACATTTTTATTGAAGAACATCTCGAAATCCAGCCTTACGGTAGGGTCCGCATTTTCATTGATGCACAAAGAAGCAGAAGTGTGCTGTATAAACACCTGGCACATGCCATTGTTAATTTCCCTTAACCTGGGCATGGCATTCACCACATCGTCCGTAATCAAATGAAAACCTCTTCTTTTTTCAGGTAAAATCAACTTTTGCTGTAACATGATCATGGCTGTGGATTTTAAAGAAACAGTTGTTGTGCAATTTTTTGCCACCGCACAACAACTGTTTATACTATCAATTACTTATAATTTTTGCAATTTTTTATCTGCTGCAGTAGCTTCTGCTTTAATGCTGATGGCAACACCACCACCGGCAGCCATTGCTTGTTTCAACACACTTTTAGAGGTCACCAAAACTTTTCTGATGGCATAACTCTGTGGGTTTTTGTCGTAGCTGGCGTCTTTTCCATCTGCATAAATGGTGGCTACATATGTTTTGCCTTTAGGCAGGTAGCTAAAGTTAATGGTTGCCGTACGTGGCACTTCATCACTGATACCACCAATATACCATTCATTTTTGTTTTTTGCTTTACGTGCAATGGTAATATAATCGCCAGGTTCTGCTTCCAGAATTTTAGTATCATCCCAGTCAACAGCCACATCTTCAATAAATTGAAAAGCATCCAAAAACTTGTTATACGTTTCTGGCAAATCTGCCGCCATTTGTAAAGGACTATACATGGTTACATATAAAGCCAACTGATGTACCAGGGTGCTGTGTACAAAAGAGGTGTTCTCAGGGTTGTAAGCACTGATTTTTGTTTGGAAAATACCCGGGGTATAATCCATAGGGCCACCAATTAAACGTGTAAAAGGTAAAATGGTGGTATGGTCAACGTTGTTACCGCCAAAAGATTCATACTCCGTACCACGAGCAGCTTCGTTAGCCAGCAAGTTAGGGTAAGTTCTGTTCAAACCTGTGGGCCTTACTGCCTCATGTGCATTCACCATAATTTTATAGTCTGCTGCTTTTTTAATGGCAAACAAATAATGATCTATCAGCCATTGTCCGTAGTGGTGCTCACCCCTTGGAATAATGTTACCTACGTAACCACTTTTCACAGAATTATAACCATTCTCTACCATGAATTTATAAGCGGTATCAATATGGCGCTCATAGTTGCGTACAGAGCTGGACGTTTCATGGTGCATCATCATTTTAATGCCTTTTGATGCTGCGTAACGGTGTAATTCCTTCACATCAAAATCAGGGTAAGGGGTAACAAAGTCGAAAACATAGTCTTTGGTTTTGCCAAACCAATCTTCCCAGCCTTCATTCCATCCTTCCACTAAAACCGCATCCATTTTGTGTGCTGCGGCAAAATCAATGTATTCTTTAACATGTGCTGTATTGGCAGCATGTTTACCATTAGGTTTCAGTTTTTTATAATCTGTTACACCCAATTGCACACTTTCTACATCGGCATACGCCCAGGTACTTTTGCCGGTAATCATTTCCCACCATACACCAACATATTTAATAGGCTTGATCCAGCTCACATCCTTATATTTTGTAGGCTCATTGAGGTTCAATACTAATTTAGAGGCTAATATGTCTGTGGCTTTATCGCTGACAATAACGGTTCTCCATGGCGACTGACCAGGACTTTGCATATAACCTTTATCACCCACTGCATCTGGCGTCAAGAAAGATGATAAAATAAAGTTTTTGTCATCCAGGTCTAAAGACATGGTAGAATAGTTTACCAAAGCAGCCTCATGAATATTGATGTATAAACCATCTTTACTTTTCAGCATTAAAGGTGTTTGTAAACCTGTAGGCGAGAAAGTGGTTTGAGAAGCATTTGGTGTTACCGCTTCTTTCATTTTTCCTCTCACTTCAGAAAGGTTAGAAGTAACGGTGCTGTATTCCTGGGTATCAAAATCGCCGGGAAGCCAAAACGCTTTATGGTCGCCATTTAAAGCAAACTGTGTTTTTTCTTCTTTGATAATGAAGTAGTTTAAGTTTTTCTGCTCTGGAAACTCATACCTGAAGCCTAAACCATCATTAAAAAGGCGGAAACGGATGCGGATATACCTGTCTTTTTCGGCCTTTTGGGTTAAAGTAACCAATAGCTCCTTGTAATTGTTACGGATGGTTTTTACTTCGCCCAAAACAGGGTTCCATGATTCATCAACAGATTTTTGTTCTGCATTACTTAGCGTAAAGCCCTCCAGCATAGAAGGCACATCTTTGGTTTCAATACCCAGTTTACTTGGTTTGATGACTTGTTTGTTTTTATAGCTAAGTTGGTAGGTGGGTATGCCACTTTCTGCTATCCAGAATTTTAAAGTAAGGTTCTTATCTGGCGACTTGATTTCCTGTGCTTTAACCAATGAAAAGCAGCAAATAAGAAATAGGGTAATTAGTAGTTTTTGCATTTGTGTGTATTATTTGTGTGTTGTGTTTAATTGAATAAGCGTTTTATAAAAAAGGAAATTAGTCGAGTGCTAATATTGTTTTAGCAAGGTCAATCATTTTTTCAGCTCCCGTATATTTACCATGGTCATCAGATAATTTAACCACATCGGTCCATTCGCCATCCTGCGGATACGCGGCTGTCATTTTGACTACAATATTCATGGGCTGTGGGCCCACATCATTGGTTAAATTAGTGCCAATACCAAAAGAAAGGCCTATTTTATCTTTGCAATAAGCAACAATCCGAGCCACTTTATCATAATTTAAACCATCAGAAAAGATAATGGTTTTGGTACGAGGATCTATACCTAGACTTTCATAATGCGCAATGACCTTGTCGGCAAAAAGTAGAGGATCGCCACTGTCGTGCCTCACACCATCGAACAGTTTAGAGAACATTTTATCGAACTGTTTAAAGAAGATTTCAGATGTATAAGTGTCTGAAAGGGCAATGCCTAAATCGCCGCGATAAACATCCACCCAGTGTTCCAAGCCAATGGCATTGGCCATATTAAAGCCATAACGGGCGGCATGGAACATAAACCATTCATGGGCATGGGTACCTATAGGTTTAGTTTGGTACTGCATGGCCATGTGTACATTGCTGGACCCTATAAAAGGACCGCCGCCATATTTCTTCAACGCCTTGAGCACCAAAGAATGCACTTCATAGCTGTATCTTCTGCGGGTACCGAATTCGGCAACGGTAACGCCTAAGTTATGGTAAGCTTCAATTTTCTTGCGGGTAATGTCTATAACTTCCTCATCGCTAATCCTCACGGCATCCGTCATTTTATAATAAAGCTCACAGATGAGCGACATGAGGGGCACTTCCCATAAAATGGTGCGGTACCACAGGCCTTCCACTTTTACTTCCAGGTTTTCACCTTCTTGCCAAATGCTTACTTCTTCAGGATTATAGCGATAGCCTTCTAAAAAATCAAGGTACACTGGGTCAAGGTAAGGACAGGTGACCTCCAGGAAATTCTTTTCCTCTTTGGTGAGCTTTAACAGGGCCATTTCCTGTACGGCCACTTTCAGCACCTGCGCAAAACCAGCAGGAAAAGTATGGTGACCACGGTTGATGAATTGATAACGGGCTTTGGCACCTGGAAATAACCTTACAACACCTTGTTGCATAGTAAACTTATAAAAATCATTGTCTAGAATAGAAACAAATGAAAAGGCCGGATGTGGAAGCATAAGCAATTATAAAATGCCAAAGATAAGATAATAGGAACATTTAAGCCTTATTATTGTTGATTAGACATCCTCATGGCAAAAAATCAAAAGAGTATCTATAGTGCTTTAATAGCGAATTTACTGATTGCAGTTACAAAATTTATCGCAGGTGCATACACCAATAGTTCCTCCATGATTTCTGAAGGCATCCATTCGCTGGTCGACACCGTTAACCAGGTTTTACTTTTGTATGGATTAAAAAGAAGCAGGAAAGCCCCGGACTCCATTAGACCTTTTGGCTATGGCAGGGAGTTATACTTTTGGTCGTTCATTGTATCTATCCTGATTTTTGGCTTAGGCGGAGGCCTTTCTATTTACCAGGGTATACAGCATATTGTACATACCGAGCCTCTTGGCGACCCCACATGGAATTATGTGGTATTAGTGATCTCCATGATTTTTGAAGGAACATCTTTAGTGATTGCCATTAAGGAGTTTAATGCGGTGAGAGGAGAGTTAAATTTTTGGAAGGCTATTGTGAAAAGTAAAGATCCGTCGAGCTTTTTAGTGCTTTTTGAAGATGGTGCGGCCGTGTTGGGTTTGTTCATTGTGCTGGTGCTTATGATTATTGGTCATACCTTCAATATACCTTTTTTAGATGGTGTGGCCTCAATTTTAGTAGGTACCTTACTTGTTTTTGTATCTTTTATTCTGGCCAGGGAAAGCCGCAGCTTATTGATGGGAGAGGGTATAACCCCTGAAACGAAGCGTGATATTATTTCAATGGCAGAAGAAGATGAGGCCGTGATAAGGGTAGCCAATGTATTGTCAACTTACCAATCTCCGGAGGAGGTGGTTTTGGTGTTGGTTATTGTGTTCGAAGCAGATTTAGATACGGAAGAAATTACAGATGCCATTACCAGGATCCGTAAAAAGATTAAACAAAAATACCAGCTGGTTCA
>NZ_JAZQPU010000330.1:0-6722 GCF_045628745.1 Pedobacter sp. | reverse complement strand
GTAAACGTTGTTCATTTTCAGCAACATCATTGGTGTAATCCACCACATCAACATCGTGAAAACAATAATAAGGCAATTGCATTTTAGTAATGAATTCGAAGGCCGCATCCATTTTATCTTTTGCTCTTTCTATAGCGTCTTTTTTCTCATCCCATGGGAAATTATGTGTGGCCCCACCAAAAGGATCGGCTCCATTGCCATTAAAGGAATGCCAGTAAGCACAGGCAAATTTAAAATGCTCGTTCATTGTTTTACCGGCAACAACACGGTTGGCATCATACCACCTGAATGCTAGCGGATTATCGCTTTCTAAACCTTCAAACTGGATTTGGTCTATACCTTTGAAAAATTCTTTTTCTCCTGAAACTACTTTGATCATTTTATTTAATTATGTGGTTCTTAATTCTTATTTCTATTCTTTTATGGCTACTCTGCTGTATGCAAACCTTCTACATATTTATCTTCCTGGAGTGCTTTGACTAACAAGGCTTTCCAATCGGCATAAATGGCCTCATAAGTTTCTGTATCTGTAGGCTCGAGGTATTTAATCACTTCCTGTTGGGTAAAGGCAGCTTCGGCATTTTTAAAAATCCCGGAACCTATGCCTGCGCCTAAGGCAGCCCCTACGCTTCCATCATTTTCATATAATTCTACAGGCACCCCGGTTACATTAACAAAAGTCTGCGCAAAAAGGTCGCTTAAAAATAAGTTAGCGCGGCCTGCACGAATCACTGTAGGTTGCATGCCATTTTCGCGCATGATGTCTAAGCCATAACGGAAAGCACAGGCAATACCTTCCTGCACGGCCCTAAAAATATCTTCCCGACGGTGTACATTCAAATCTATGCCCAGCAACTGTGCACCTGTATATTTGTTATTTAGCATTCTTTCTGCCCCATTGCCAAAAGGCAATACCCTCAAGCCTTTACTTCCTACAGGGGCTGTAGCTGCCAATTCATTTAATACAGGGTAAGAAAGGTCGGGTGCAAATTGTGCTTTTGCCCATCGATACATACTTCCCGTGCCGTTGATACACAAGAGTACACCGGTATGTTTCTTTGATGCTGAGTAAGTAACATGTGCAAAAGTGTTGACTCTGGACTGTGGATCGAAAGTGAGGGAATCGCTGACGCCATATATAACCCCGGATGTTCCAGCGGTGGCGGCAACTTCTCCAGGTTTTAATACATTTAAAGAAAGTGCATTGTTAGGCTGATCGCCACTTTTATAAGATACTGGTATGCCCTCCGATAATCCCAATTCTTGTGCAACAATTGCATTGACTTCACCGTGGACAGCAAATAAAGGTTTGATGGTCGGGATGAGGTCTTCGGCAAAACCATAATGACTCATTAAATCTGCGGAGAGACTGTCATTTTTAAAATCCCAGAAAATGCCTTCTGATAAGGCTGGGATACTGGTAGTAATATTTCCCGTTAGCTTCATGGCTATATAATCGCCTGGAAGCATAATCTTGTCTATCTGTGCATATATTTCAGGCTCATTTGCTTTTACCCAAGCTAATTTAGATGCCGTAAAGTTTCCCGGTGAATTGAGCAGGTGTTCCAGGCATTTCTCCTGTCCGATGGCCTCAAAAGCAGTTTCTCCTAAAGCTACAGAACGACTATCGCACCAGATAATGCTATCTCTTAAAACCTGTTGGGCTTTATCGACCACCACCAGGCCATGCATCTGGTAAGCTATACCTATGGCTTTAATTTCTTTAGGATCGTATTTTCCGCTAGCATTTAATTTCAGAATGGCTTGCTGGGCATTTGCCCACCAATCTTTCGGGTTTTGCTCTGCCCACCCTGGTTTTACAGTTTTAATCTCGGTCTCTTCTTCTGGAAATTGAGTGGTTGCCACACATTTTTGTGTCGCTACATCAACCACAGCAACTTTAATGGAAGAAGTGCCTATATCGATCCCTAATAAGTACATACAATTTGTAAATTAATTTGAACACCTGTCTATGCAAACGGTTGCATAAAGGTAATAGTATTCTGATTAACCACAAATAATTATCCCTTTTATCTTAAATAAAATCTTTAATATGCTCGCCGATATCGTAAACCTTAGCCTTCCCATTCAGCTCAGCCTCTAGCAAAGCGCTCGCAGCAGCACTTCTGTACCCACCGGCGCAGTGTACTGCAATCGGTTTATCTAACGGCAGACTAAGAATATGAGCTCTTAATTCTCCTAAAGGGATAGACAAACTATGTGGGAAGATTTTTACATTGCGGGTTTCAACTTCATTTCTTACATCTACTATTGTATATTGCGACGGATCTTTTTTAAACGCCTCCAGATCAAATTGATTACTCCTCAGCTCACCTTCCGGCGCAAAATAAGCTCCTTTAAGTTGTGCTTCATAACCTATGGAAGCCGTTCTTTGGATTAAAGCTTTCAGTGTTGCTTCATCCTTAGCAACTAAATAGAATGCTTCCAGGGGTTTTATGATACTTCCCAGCCAGGTTTCAAACTTTGGGCCTTCCATGATATTGACGGAATGCATTTGGTGCCCAGCTTTAAAAGATTTTTCATCCCTGCTGTCTACAATCCAAATGTCTTTTTCTAATGGCACATTGCCCCTATAGATTTTAACCTTTTCAATGCTTGAATTAAATGCTGCTGCGCCCTGTTTATTTAATTGAACGTTGTAAGGGAAATAAAGTGGAATAAAAGGCTGATCGGCCGTGAGTTCTTTTACAAAATCACCTGCAGTCATTTCCTGTAGCGACCAGTTACTCATTTTTTCAGCGCCTATGGTGCTGCTGTGGGCGTTACCTACTACCTTACCGCATAAAGTTCCTGCACCATGTGCCGGATAGAGCAATACCTCATCAGCTAACTTCATCAGTTTATTTCTTAAGGAAGCATACATTTGTTGCGCTAAATAGACTCTGGCTTCATATTCATTTCCACCGTTTTCCCTTAAATCTGGTCTTCCACAATCTCCGATAAAAAGAGTATCCCCTGTAAAAACAGCAACATCTTTACCCTCACATTCTAAAACAATAGAGATACTGTCTGGGGAATGTCCGGGGGTATTTAATGCTTTTAACCTCATTTCCCCAATTTCTAAAACAGCACCCTCATCTAAAGGCGCAAAAGGGTAACTTACCAAAGCCAGGCTGCTCACATAAACAGGCACCTTATATTTTTCATAAAACTCCAGGTGTGAGCTTACAAAATCTGCATGAGGATGTGTTTCAATGACCCCAACAATCTGTGCGTTATGTTCATTTGCATAATCCAAATAGGGTTGCGGATTTCGGGAAGGATCAATTAAAATTACTTGTTGTGCCGTTTCGCTTAATATGGCATAACTAAAATGAGAAAGGAACTTATTTTCAAATTGTTGAATTTTCATGGTATCAAAAAATTAGGTAAAGCATTATGGCAAAGTTGATTAATGGGGTAAATTATCTTTAATGACACCATAAATAAAAGTGCCTGAAACAGCGCCTAAAGCAACTAAAATCATCCCTACAAAACCATAACCGATGTTGACAAATATAGGTCCCGGGCAAGCGCCGGTTAATGCCCAGCCAAGGCCGAAAATAGTGCCGCCAAATAAGTATTTACGCCAGCTCATGTCTTTATCTTTAAAAGTAATAGGCTCCTTGTGAAGATCCCTGACCTGGAACTTTTTAATTAAATAAACAGCTAAGGCACCCAGCACAACCGCTGTACCGATGATTCCGTACATATGGAAGGACTGAAAACGAAACATTTCCTGGATGCGGTACCAGGAGATAGCTTCAGATTTTGCCATCACTATACCAAAGAAAATACCTGTTAATATATATTTAAGGAATTTCATATTTTAAAAAATTAAAGGGAAAAATAAATGTGTCATCATGAGGCCGCCTATAAAGAAGCCAATTACCGCAATTAAAGAAGGAAGTTGTAAGTTTGACAAGCCACTAATGGCATGTCCAGAAGTACATCCGCCAGCATACCTGGTGCCAAAACCAACCATCAATCCACCAGCTAACAGCAATACAATATTTTTAAAAGAGGCAAGTGCATGCAGGTCAAAGAGCTGTTCAGGGTTCATGCCACCATCAAAGGGCACACCTAAATGTTGCAGGTCTGCCACTGTAGCGGCCGATAAAGCCATAGGCTGATCATTGGAGAGAACGGTTGAGGAAAGGAATCCTCCAATAATAGCTCCAACCAGGAACAATAAATTCCATCGTTGAGCTTTCCAATCGAAGTCGAAAAACTTAATTTTTTTACCTGCTCCAGCCATGCTGCAGAGTGTCCGCAAGTTGGAGGAAAAGCCAAAAGATTTACCGAAGTAAAGAAGACCGACCATAATAAGGGCTATTGCCGCTCCGGAGGTGTACCATGGCCAGGGTTGTTTGAGTAATGCTAACATATGTTTATTTGATGAGGATCCAAGATCCGATTATTAATTATTTTTATACAATGAAGGAATTAAAGTAATTCTTTGAGCAGGATGTAACCCGCCATAAACAGCACAAACCAGCCAAAGCCTTTTTTGAGCTTCTCTCCTTGAACTTTTTTATTGATCCATCCTCCAATCATCACGCCGGCAATAGCAATAAAGGAAATTTTAAGAAGAAAATACCAGTTGATGGTAAAATGACCGATATCTCCGCTAAATCCTATTAAAGAATTCAAAGAAATGATCAGCAAGGATGTACCTACAGCCTCTTTCATGGGTAAATGAACCAGGATGACCAGCATGGGAATCAATAAAAATCCTCCACCAGCACCTAATAATCCGGTAACCAACCCTATAATTAAACCATAAAATAATAACTTGCCTAAAGGCACTTTCAATGGAATAACAGGTTCCTTTCCCTTATTTTTACCGGGTATAATCATGGCATAACCTGCCGCCAACATCAGGAGGGCAAACAATACCATGGTTAGAAAATTTTCCGTCACTTCAAATTGACCAATATTGAAAAGATGTGCAGGTATACGAGGAATGATGTAATTCCGGGTAAGGAATACCGTGGTTATAGACGACAAGCCAAACAAGGCTACTGTTTTAAAATTGACATCACCCTTTCTGACGTTTTGGTAAGCGCCCACCATACTTGTTGTACCAACAATAAATAAAGAATAGGAAGTGGCAAGCAAAGGACTCACACCGAACAAGTAGACCATAACCGGTACAGTAAGGATTGATCCTCCACCTCCAATGAGGCCCAGGGAAATCCCAATAAATACCGATGCGATGTAAGCAATTATCTCCATGACTATAAATCTTATGCAAATATCATGTTCAATTATGGAGATAACGGTAACTTTAGTCACACAAGACTTTACAACAGGTATTCAATGTAATTGCGGTGCAATATAACCTCGCCCCGCTGTTCCATTTTTTTGAGTAAGCGCGAAATCACTTCTCTTGAAGAATTAAGGTCGCGGGCAATTTCTCCATGAGTAATGACAAGTTCTCTTTTTTTCATGTCTTTGAATTGATTGGAGAGGTAAACCTCCAGGCGTTGATCCATAGCTTTAAACGCAATATGATCAATAACTTCCAGTAGTTCTTCAAATCTTAACCTATAGGTTTCAATGACAAAGTAATACCAAGTACGGTAGTTTTGCATCAACTTATCCATGAGTGCAACAGGAATCATCAGCACGGTGGTCTGCTCCATTGCTTTTGCCATTACCTCACTTGTTTGCTGTTTTGCTGCACAAATAAGGGAAAGTGCACAAGCATTTCCGGGAAACAGGTTATACATGAAAAATTCTTGCCCCTCGTTACCTTCACGGTATAATTTAACCGCTCCTTCTACAATCAACATTGTTGAGCGCATGTTCTGACCCGTTTGAATCAGCAGATCACCCGCATTGAAAGTCTTCACCACAGCATTTTCCTCCAGCACTTTTTTTAAGGCAGGCTCAAATTGAGGAAAAAGTGTATTTAAATAATTGATAACACTGGGTTGATTATTCATGGGTATGTAATTGATCCAATAAAGCTATCAGCGAATTTACTCAAATTCCATCTCCTATACAATGCAGCCGCAATTGGTCGGCCTGTGCTTTAGGTTTTTTTTTGAATTTGACTTTCTCTTTACCTTATTTAATCGTAATATTGCAATATACAAATATGGGACTCACAAAGACAGAAATATTTACTCAAGAGCAGAATGAGCTAGCCAGCTTGCTCAAGGCTATTGCTCACCCAGCAAGGATTGCCATACTGCAAAAAATTATTGCCGTTGACACTTGCATCTGCGGCGACTTAGTTGAAGAATTAGGATTGGCACAAGCTACCATATCGCAACATTTGAAAGAATTGAAAACTGCAGGCATCATTCAGGGAACTATTGAAGGTGTAACGGTTTGTTACTGTATTAACCCTATTACCTGGAAAAAGCTAAAAACACAACTCAGCACCTTTTTTAGCACCTATAAAGGAGCCGCTAATTGTTGCTAAACAATATTAATAAATGTAACATTTAAATTAAAAAATCATGAATACTACGGAATTAACCACCTGGCAAACCTTCAAATCTAAATTACAAGCAAACCCTGAGCAAACTTTACAATTTCAATATGCGGAAGGCAAATTTGTAGCCCCGAATTACCATATCACCGAAATTAAACAGGCACCTATTGTTTCTGTAGATTGTGGTGGTGTAATGAACAGCTGGACAGAAGTCATTGTGCAACTTTGGGAACCTGCCGCAGCAGCAAATGAACAAGCCATGAAAGTAAACAAG
>NZ_JAZQPU010000329.1:0-3223 GCF_045628745.1 Pedobacter sp. | reverse complement strand
CACAGAAGCTTCTTTACCTTGAGTTGCAAATTCTGAATAGTTGGCTACACCTGTTAATACGTGGCCGAACAATACATATAATACAGTACAGATGGCAAGAGAAACAAGGATACCAATTGGCATATCTTTTTTCGGGTTTTTTGCTTCCTGTGCTGCAGTAGATACCGCATCAAAACCAATAAAAGCAAAGAAAACAACACCCGCACCAGCGATAATACCACTTAGTCCGAATTTACCAAAATCGTTAGTGAAGAAATCATAGAAACTCTGCTCACCTTTTTGGAACTTCACTTCACCTAAATTTTCAGGGATGTAAGGCGTGTGGTTTGCAGGGTTCATGTATCCCCAGCCGATAGCGATAAATAGCACTACGATAGCCACTTTAAGGATAACAATGATACCGTTGATGGTAGCAGATTCCTGTGTTCCTCTGATCAATACAAAGGTTAATAAAATTACAATGAATAAAGCCGGTAAGTTGATGATCCCCTGAACACCATCTAAAGAGGTTTGAAAAGGAGAGTGGCAATATTCGTAAGGTATGGAGACCCCGAAGTTTTCAATGAGCTTATTGAGGTATTCTGACCATGCGATGGCCACTGTTGCCGCACCCACGGCATATTCAAGGACTAAATCCCAACCGATTACCCAGGCTACCATTTCTCCCATGGTGGCATAAGAATAAGTATAGGCACTACCCGCGATAGGAATCATGGAAGCAAATTCTGCATAACATAAACCTGCTAAGGCGCAACCCAATGCAGCAAGAATAAATGATAGGGTAACTGCCGGTCCGGAATGCTCTGCTGCTGCAGCAGCTGTTCTAACAAACAGGCCGGCACCAATGATGGCACCAATACCTAAAGCGATGAGGTTACCTACGCCTAATGTGCGCTTAAGGGTTCCTTCACCACTTTCATTAGACTCCGCTATTAAGGAGTCTATTGACTTTTTGAATAACATAGATTGAGGTTTAGTTAAAATTCTTTTATGAATGTTTGATATTTGTAAAAAATCAAAGCCAAACCTAATTAAAAATAATTTAAAAATAAAAGGGATTTCTCTCGAAACCCCCTTTTATTAATAATATTTTGCCTGCTTGATTGTAATATTGTTGCTTACTTTATCTTTTTTCTGTTTGAGTTCCAGTGGAGCCTTTATGTTGGTCTGCAACTGTTGCTGAACCCCTACTGCAATGTGAGGGGCAATAATTAAAGAAACAATAGACATCAACTTGATCAGGATGTTCATGGAAGGACCAGAAGTATCCTTAAAAGGGTCGCCCACGGTATCGCCGGTTACGGAAGCTTTGTGAGGCTCTGAACCTTTATAATGCATGGTGCCATCAATAAGTACGCCTTTTTCAAAAGATTTCTTTGCATTATCCCAGGCACCGCCGGCATTGGATTGAAAGATTCCCATGAGCACACCTGATACTGTTACCCCAGCCAATAAACCACCCAATACTTCTGGCCCGAAGGTGAACCCTACAATTACTGGTACAATTAAGGCGATGGCACCGGGTAACATCATTTCCCTGATGGAGGCTTTGGTGGAGATGGCCACACATTTTTCATATTCAGGTTTGGCCTTATATTCCATAATGCCAGGTATTTCTTTAAACTGCCTTCTTACTTCCTGCACCATGGCCATAGCAGCACGGCCCACAGCAGAAATACAGAGTGAAGAAAAGATAAAAGGAATCATGCCACCCACAAAAAGACCCGCCAGCACATTGGCTTTATAGATGTCAATGGAGGTGATGCCCGAAATTCCGGCAAAAGCGGCAAACAGGGCTAAAGAGGTTAAGGCTGCCGAGGCAATGGCAAATCCTTTACCCGTAGCAGCCGTGGTATTGCCCACCGCATCGAGGTTATCAGTTCTTTCCCGCACTTCTTTAGGCAAGCCACTCATTTCGGCAATACCACCCGCATTATCGGCAATAGGGCCAAAGGCATCTATGGCCAGTTGCATGGCTGTGGTGGCCATCATACCGGCAGCAGCAATGGCTACCCCGTAAAAACCGGCGAAATAATAGGAACCATAAATTCCTGATGCTAACACCAGGATGGGTAAAACCGTAGATTCCATGCCGACAGATAAACCGCCAATGATATTGGTGGCATGACCTGTGGATGATTGTTTGATGATGGACTGCACCGGTCTTTTGCCCATTGCTGTATAATACTCTGTGATGAGGCTCATCAACGTACCCACCACCAGGCCTACTAAAATAGAATAGTACACTGCAATAGAAGTAAATTCAAAACCACGGATAGACATGGTTGCCGGCATCATGACGCGTACGGCAAAGTAAGCCGCTACAGCAGTTAACACAATGGAAAGCCAGTTGCCAATATTTAAAGCGTTTTGTACGCTGTCGGTTTCTTTATTGATTTTAACAAACCAGGATGAGATGATGGAAAAGATTAAACCCAAACCTGCGATAAACATCGGCAGTAAAATAGGGCCCATGCCAGAAAAGTTGTCTTCAGAAGCTATTTCTTGTCCCAGTACCATGGTTGCCAAAATAGTCGCTACATAAGAACCGAATAAATCGGCACCCATACCAGCTACGTCACCTACATTGTCACCTACGTTATCGGCAATGGTTGCAGGGTTACGCACATCATCTTCAGGAATGCCAGCCTCGACTTTACCCACAAGATCGGCACCCACATCGGCGGCTTTGGTATAGATACCTCCGCCCACACGGGCAAAGAGGGCAATGCTTTCTGCACCTAAAGAAAAACCCGCTAACACTTCAATGGTTTTTTTCATTTCCATGCCTGAAGCAGCAGCTCCGGCAGGCACAAAACTGTAATATAAAATAATAAACAGTCCCCCGAGACCAAATATGGCTAGTCCGGCAACGCCGAAGCCCATTACCGTACCTCCGGTGAAAGATACTTTTAAGGCTTTGGCAAGGCTGGTTCGGGCAGCCTGGGTAGTTCTTACATTGGCTTTTGTGGCAATACGCATACCAATGTAGCCTGCAAAGGCAGAACAAACGGCACCAATAAGGAAAGCAATGGCAATAACAGGACTGGAATGAATTGGATTTTCGGCAGTGCCTTTCATCGTTCCCGACCAGGCGAGTAAGGCGCCAGCGATGATGACAAAATAAGTGAGCACGCGCCATTCGGCTTTTAAAAAGGCCATTGCCCCGTCAGCAATGTGGCCCGCTAGTTCTGTCATTGTTTCATCTCCTGCATCCTGCTTG
>NZ_JAZQPU010000328.1:0-6680 GCF_045628745.1 Pedobacter sp. | reverse complement strand
ATGCAATATAAGGCCGGCACCTAATCATCATTTTTTCAATATTAAATTAAATTATATGGCTATCAATTTATTGGTATTCGACTCACATCCTGTACAATATCGTGTACCGATCTGGCAAGCAATGGAAAAAATTCATCCGGGGTCTATACATGTCGTATATGGTTCTGATTGTACAATTCAGGGTTTTGCCGACCATGAGTTTGGAATTACTTTCGCCTGGGATGTTCCTATGCTAGCGGGCTATCCGAGTACTATTCTTAATTGTGTGAAGGGTAAACCTTTAGCGGGCTGGGGCTCTCTTACAGGAAAGGGAGTGAAAGAAATGATCAGTCAGTTAGCACCCTCTGCCGTTTTGTTAACAGGTCTTAATTTTAGGTTTGATTTAACGGCATACCTGGAAGCGCGCCGACAAGGTATTCCTGTATGGCTACGTTGTGAAACCCAGGACCATGCTTTTCGCCGTTCTAAATTAAAAACCATTGTTCGTTCTTTAATTTATAAAAGTGCTTACCTGTTCCTGAATCGTGTGTTTTATATTGGCGAATTAAATAAAAGGCATTACCTCAAACACCATGTTAACCCCATTAAACTGAAGCCTGCACGTTATGGAACAGAGGATAAGTTTGCCGAAATTAAAAGTGAAGATAAATTACGCTTAAGAAGCTATACCAGAAAGGCTGCTGGGGCAGTGTCAAATGCCTTTGTCATTGGATTTTCCGGTAAATTAATACCTAAGAAAAACCCCGAGCTACTCTTCTATATGCTAGACTATTTACCTGCAGAAGTAAGGGCAAGAACGCACTTGTACTTTGTGGGAAGTGGTGAGCTCCTGGAGCCATTGCAGCATTTGGCCACTACAGCCTTAAAGAAATATGGTGTAAAGACTTTCTTTGCCGGTTTCATCAATCAATCGCAATTACCGGCTCATTACCTGGCTATGGATATTATGGTTCTTCCTTCCCGTAAGATGGGCGAAACCTGGGGGCTGGTAGCCAATGAAGCAATGCAGGCAGGCTGCGGGGTGGTGGTGAGTAATGCCGTGGGCTGCAGTGCCGATTTTTATGCCTGGGAAAGATTTAGGGTTTTTAAAAATGGTGATGCTTTAAGCCTTGCGGGAAAAGTAGCCAGTTTATCTCACTATCCACGGGAATTTGAATGGGCAAAAAGTAAACTCCAGTCCTATTCTATTAAAGCTACCGCAGACAGCTTGTTGAATGAATTAAAGCTAATCAAATAATATAGTATTCGCCGCTCAACCTTCCATTTAATGAATATTGTTATTTTCTCTAACCCGGATTTTTTTGGCAACCAAAAAAGACCGCTCTTTCCAGTATGCCCCGTTATACCAATATGCTCGCTGAGGGAATGATTCAACATTGGGCATCAAGTCACTATTTGGGCTCCAAAATCTACATTATTCAATTTTCCTGTAAAAGGAACCTTAAAAAAATGGTTAGTTTACATAGATCAATATGTTGTTTTTCCGGCACAAGTTAAGCGTCGTTTAAAAAGCTGCTCATCTGAAACATTATTTGTTTTCCACGACCAGGCGCAAGACCAATGGATACCACTTGTTCAGCGTAGAGCACACGTTATGCATTGTCACGATTTCCTGGCTCAATGGTCTGCCCATGGGAAAATAAGAGAAAACAAAACCACAAACGAAGCTCCAATGACTGAAGTAGCTGGTAAGGCGGGATTCCTGATTCCACGCAGGCCTTTTGATGATACAGCTTATTGGGCGGGTAACGCTGCACAGGTTATTCAAAATATAATGACTCTGTCTGCCCATGAGCGTAGAAAAATTGTAGACGCTTTCCTTAAAAATGTTAAAAAATTCAATGCTGAAGATGCATTAAATCAAATCGAACTGATCTACACTAAAATAGCGGCATCCTATGATCACTATCTTTTAAACTATAATCCCATTATTGAAGCAGACTGGGCAGATCCAGTAGTCCAGCTTCAACGGATTTTGAAAAATCCAGAGCACTGGCAGCACCTCATTGAGAAAAACTACAATACAGTGTGCAATATGTTTCATCATAAAAATGCTGTAGCGCAAATAGACACACTTATTAAAAAGCAGTTCATCCATTAATTATTCGACTAATGAAATTACTTCATGTTATCCCCACTTTAGATCCGCAGGCAGGGGGAATGTCTCAGGCTATAAAAACAATGGTTAGTGGTCTGTGTGCGCAAAAAGTACAAAGCGAAGTACTCAGTTTTGATGAACCTGATGCTGTTTATTTACAAGATGTTTCTGTTCCAATACATGCGTTAGGATCTGGAAGTGGCCCATGGAACTATAATCAGAAAATTATGGTCTGGCTACTGGAAAACTTAAGCAAATATGATGTGGTCATCAATCATGGTTTATGGTGCTACCAGGGTTATGCCCTTACAAAAGCCATGAAGCAGTTGAAAGAGCTACATCCAGGAAATACCGTCCCAAGGCTGTTTGTGATGCCACATGGAATGCTGGATCCCTACTTTCAGCTGGCTAAGGATCGGAAATATAAAGCCTGGCGCAATTGGGTATATTGGAAACTAATTGAAAAAAGGTTAATTCATGCTGCGGAAGGATTATTGTTTACTTGTGAAGAGGAACTGATTAAGGGGCCCTTTAAACCATTCATGCCTAAACAATCGTTAGTTGTAGGATTAGGGGTGGACCGACCTCCAAAGTACACGGCTGCTATGAAGATGTCGTTCGAGAAAAAAGTCCCCGGATTAAAGAATAGTTCTTATCTGCTTTTTCTAAGCAGAATTCATGAAAAAAAGGGGATTGATCTATTGATTACCGCTTATGAAAAGGCATTAATGGGTGGTGTAACTTTAGCAAAACTCGTTATTGCCGGTCCAGGATTGGATACGCCTTATGGAAAAAAAATTCAGTTAAAAGTTTTTAATGATATCCTGCTGCGGCGCAACGTTATTTTCTCAGGCATGGTTTCCGGGGCAGCCAAATGGGGCGCTTTTTACGGTTGTGAAGCCTTTATTCTTCCTAGCCATCAGGAAAATTTTGGTGTTGCCGTAGTGGAAGCCTTAAGCTGTGGAAAGCCTGTGCTGATCTCCAACCAGGTAAATATTTGGAGAGAGATTAAAAGGGAGGGTGGTTGTTATGTTGATGACGATACTGTTGAAGGAACCAGCAGACTTCTGCTCCAATGGAAGCAAACTTCTCCTGCGCAGAAAGAACTGCTCAGTGAGAACGCTATAAAAGCCTTTAACAAATATTTTTCTACCGCCTATGCAGCAAAAAGACTTTTTGCTGCCATCAACTAAACATTTTCAATAATCATACCATGGAAACTGCAGAAGTATTGTACACAGACCTTTCCACATTTACCAATGGGAGCTATAATCCGGGCAAGAGGTGGCGCATCATCAGCTGGTATTTCATTAACTACTTTGTTTTTAATAGTGCACTTCCCTGGCCTTATCAGTGGAAATTAAGAATCCTGCACTCCTTTGGCGCGCAGGTGGGCAAAGGACTTGTTATTAAAACAAAAGTAAGGATAAAATACCCATGGCATTTAACCATAGGTGACCATTGTTGGATCGGGGAATCCGTATGGATAGATAACCTGAGCAAGGTAACCATAGGCAATAATGTGTGCATTTCACAGGGTGCAATGCTACTGACGGGAAACCATGATTATTCTCAGCCAAACTTCGCCTTCCGCTTGGGTAATATAGAAATTGAAGATGGCGTATGGATAGGTGCTAAATCTATCGTTTGTCCGGGTGTGAGTTGCAAAACGCATGCTGTGCTCACGGTAAATTCTGTAGCCACTAAAAATCTAGATCGCTGGTCTATTTACGCTGGGAACCCTGCCCGTAAAATCCGGGACAGAAAAATGCACAGTTAATCATCCTTAATTTTTATCATAACATGACCTCTCAACCTTCAATTTCTATTATTACCCCTGTATGGAATGGTCTCCCTTTTATAAAGGAATGCATTGATTCGGTATTATCTCAGGATCATGCCTGCTGGGAAATGCTGATCAGTGATAACTGTTCCACAGATGGAACGCGTGCCTACCTGGATACCCTGAAAGACCCAAGAATTAAAATCTTTAAACAAGAATCAAATCTTGGCATTAATAAATGCTATTCTCGATTGCAGCATGAATGATCATTCTGAAGAAACCCGTTTATCAAGGTTATATGCAGAACGATTTTCTTGATAAACAAAATATACTTAATGAATTAATGGGTCAGCTTGAAAGTGCAAAGTTACCAAGGATGCATGTTCTTGCTACCTAAAACGCCCTTTAGCCTGTTAGATTCCACCATCTACTAAAGGCTATAAATCACAGGTCTTTTTTTTAAGAAAACACAGATCATCTTATACTTCAATATCACAACTTATGTCATTGCTATCTGTCATCAAACAAGATTTGGCTGTTAATCAAATCATCACCATGAAATTAAAAAATAAATTCATTTATACCATTTCTCTATTAGTCATTTTACTCTTCATCTCCGAGACTTTTTTAAGAACCTACCTGGGTTTTTGTCATGCTGTACTTGTAAGGGAAGACCCTAATTATGAGTATATCAGCGCCGCAAATCAGCATGTCTATAGGTTCCGTAAAAATGTGTTTTATAACGAACAATCGATGCGAAGTCCTTCAATAGACAGTAACAGCATTCATATTTTAGGCTTTGGAGATTCTTTGATTAATGGGGGAGTACTCACTGATCAGGATTCTTTGGCCACTACAAAGCTGACCACGGCCTTATCAGAAATCTACGGCAAAAAAGTACAGTTTTTAAACATTTCTGCTGGAAGCTGGGGCCCTGATAATTGTTATGCCTACCTGGAGCAACATGGTGCCTTTGCTGCCGAAAAGATTTATTTATTTGTAAGTTCTCATGATGCCCATGACAACATGAGGTTTGAAAAAGTGGTGGGTATTTCGAAAGATCATCAAGATAAACAGTATAAAATCGCCTTATTTGAATTGCTTGACCGTTATGTTATTCCTATATTAAAAGGTAAACTTCTAAAACCATCTCAGGATATTGATAAACAACCCCTTTCAAAAGAATTTAACCCTGGTTTTGAAAAGTTTGCAGCTTATTCAAAGATCCACCACATTCCACTTGTAATTTATTTGCATGCGGAAATTACAGAAATGCAGGCTGGAAAATACAATCAACAAGGGCAGGGAATTATTCAATTTGCAAAGGATAACCATATTGATCTCCTGATGGATATTGAACAGGTAAAAGAAAATGATTATTCAGATCAAATTCACTTAAATGAACATGGGCAGGGCACCATCACTGCTGCAGTATTAAAGGAATATGCTAGGGTAAATGACCCTCGGTTTGCAATTATCAGGCATTGAAAAATTTATAAAGTAGCTGGAGCTCTGTTGATGAAATCTACCAATAAAGGAGCAAGCGCATCATGAATGGGCTTCTCAGGACTATTATAAGTTTCCAGGTTTAGGGTACGGTCAACTGGAGCGGCTTTCAAAACATGGTTCATACCTTCCACTAACTTCAAGGTTGCTTTAGGGTTTGCTTTTGCCAGTTGTTTAGCCTCCTCAATGCCAACCTGAAGGTCTGTTGTACCACCTATCACTAAAACAGGAATTTTCATTTTACTCATCTCTTTACTCGCATCATATTTCAGTGTTGAGCGCAGGTAAGCTTGGGTTGCTGGAGAAAAGAGGTCAGCTAAAGAGGAAGGTAATTTTCTGTTCACTATTTTCCCTCCCTTTAAACTGTCAATAATTTCCGTTGTCGTTTTATAATCTTCCGGACTGGCCAAAGTTTTCAATTGTTTTTTTAGGATGTCGGCCATATTGGTAGCGTAACCTGATAGAGAAATAAAGGCCGTAGGTGTAGTTTTTAAAGAAGACACTAAACCAATGATGGCACCTTCGCTATGGCCAAGCACAATGACCTTTGAAAATCTGTCGTCAGCTTGTAACTTGGTAATCAGTAGTTGCGCATCGTTTATGAAATCGTCTAAAGCTATTTGTGGTGACTGGTGTGCAGCACTGCTTTTTCCTACGCCTCTTTTATCATAACGCAGCGTTGCAATTCCTTGTGCGGCCAGTGCCTTTGCCAACATTAAAAAAGAGTTTGATTTTAATGCTTGTCCCTGGTTCATATTCCTGTCTGTTGGCCCTGAACCCCCAATCATTAAAACTACAGGTACTTTTCCTGTATGTTGTGGCAATAGCAAAGTGCCATATAAGGTGCCGATGGTATTGTTAATTGAGAAATTGTCTTTACTTTCAAGCTCAACAGGGTCATTGACCGCTGCTTTAACCTGCTTTTGATGGATGCCTGCAATTAAATTATCCTTTACGATGAGCGCCATTTCAACTATAGGTTTTTCAAAGCTTAACCTGTATTCATTAAAGGTATTTGCAGGTGAGCCATTATATCCGCTTTTCACAATCTCTCCCAATTGCCCCTTCAGCTGGGTTAACATTTGTCTTGTTCCCTCAATTTTAAGTGCCGCTTTCATTTCTGGTGAAAATAACCCAAAAATACTATCGGCCTGATTGGCTTTATAAAAGCCAATAAATTTAGTTACCGTAGCATTGTGTTCTGTCTGTGCTTTTGCAACCAATAAACTGCAGAAGAAGAGGAGCGTAAGGAATAGTTTTTTCATGAATATTTAAAATAATAAAGATATAAAA
>NZ_JAZQPU010000327.1:0-11279 GCF_045628745.1 Pedobacter sp. | reverse complement strand
GCTAGAATAAATTCAACCAATTCTTGCGGCTAGACTTTCAATACCATAGTTAGTTTATCAACTAGTATCGATATACAATTTCATTCCTTTCCCAGCTTGTATACACAACCCTCTTTTCAGGCATTTTGATCCGCAGACCACAGCATTGTATTGATACCACCGTGCACTAAATCAGGTATATTCTCTTTTTCTTATCTAAATCACAATCAATGGAATGGTTTATCAAGACGTTTCGGGAATATCCTGAACTGGCAGTTTTTCTTACGCTCTCCCTAGGTTATTTTATTGGTGGTCTTAAATACAAAAACTTCACTTTGGGCACTGTAACGAGTGTACTATTGATAGGTGTATTAATTGGGCAGCTAGACATCCCTATTTCTCCAAATGTAAAATCTGTATTTTTCCTTATGTTTCTTTTTGCTGTTGGATATAGCGTTGGGCCTCAGTTTTTTGGTGGCCTAAAGAAAGATGGTTTACCACAAATGTTTTTTGCAGCAATTGTGTGTGTGCTCTGCCTGGTCTTTCCGTATCTGATTGGTAAGTTTATGGGATATGACATGGGTTTAACCGCGGGTATGCTTGCCGGTTCTCAGACGATATCCGCAGTAATTGGCGTAGCCTCAGACACCATTGGCAATTTGGATATTCCAGCTAATGAAAAGGCAGACCTGGTCAATAAGATCCCTGTAGCCTATGCCGTCACTTATATTTTTGGAACTGCTGGATCAGCTTGGTTGTTGGCCTCTGTAGGTCCAAAATTATTAGGCGGCAACCTCGTTCAAAAAGCCAAGGAATTGGAAATACAACTCGGTGGAAACTCCATTGGCGACGATCCTGCCATTACTTCCGCTTACGACCGAGTGCTGTATAATGCTTACAAAATATCAGCTAAATCCTACGCGTGCAATAGATCTGTCGCAGAAATAGAGGCTGAATTACACCGTAGAGGCAGGCGATTGTTTGTAGAACGCATCCGTAAAGGCAAAGAGATCGCGTATGTTAGCCCGGATACGATAGTAGCTGAGAACGATGTAATTGTTTTAGGCGGCCGCAGGGAATACATGATGAATTATCTGGCGGTAAATGAAACAGAAGTCCTCGATGCTGAACTACTGAACTTTCCTGTAGAGGTGATCGGGGTGATGATTATCAGCAAGGAAGTACAAAACAAAACATTAGCCGAGTTACGAGCGATGGATTACATGCATGGAGTTATTATCCGGACGCTAAAAAGGTCAGGCATTGAATTGGCCGTTTTCCCTGGAACCATATTATACAAAGGAGATATCATTCAGTTGGTTGGTCATACTCAGAATGTTGAACTGGCCGTAAAGAATATCGGCTATCCCGACCGGCCTACCAATACTACAGACATGATCTTTGTGGGCCTTGGAATTGTACTTGGAGGCCTTTTTGGTGCCCTTACCCTCAGGGTCAGCGGGGTACCGCTTAGCTTAAGTACCAGTGGCGGAGCACTGATTTCCGGATTGGTCTTCGGATGGCTCAGAGGCCAGCACCCTACCTTTGGTCGAATCCCTGAACCTGCCTTGTGGGTAATGAATAATGTAGGTTTAAACATGTTCATTGCTGTTGTTGGCCTAACCGCAGGGCCAAGTTTTGTACAAGGCTTTAAGGAGGCCGGCTGGGGCTTGTTTGTCGCCGGTGCAGTAGCCACTTCTCTGCCTTTGCTAGTAGGGATGTTGATAGGCCGCTATATTTTTAAATTCAATCCTATTGTCACTCTGGGTTGTGCTGCTGGTGCCCGTACCACTACCGCTGCACTTGGGGCAATTCAGGATGCAGTACAAAGTAAAACGCCAGCAATAGGTTATACCGTTACTTATGCGGTTGGCAACACCCTCCTTATTATATGGGGGGTAGTGATCATTCTTTTAATGAGTTAGACACTCAACCACAATTGTTTAAAACACCTATATCATGATAAATATTTCTAAAATTAAGACCTCAAGGGAGGTTCAGAAAAAGTTACAAAGCATGAGCCCTTTCGAGATTAAAGATGAACTCATCCACCTCGCACATGAAAGCGCACAGAAATCAACAGGACAAATGCTCAATGCGGGTCGCGGAAATCCCAATTGGATTGCTACTATACCCAGAGAGGCCTACTTTTTATTCGGTCAGTTTGCTTTGGATGAATGTCGCAGAGTAATGGACGTTGCTGGCGGAATGGCCGGTATTGCAGAGGATAAAACAGGAATCGCCAAACGATTCGAATCTTTCTTATCAGAAGGTAAAACAAGTCCCGCTCTGGAGCTATTAAAAAAAACCTATGAATATGGCATTAAGCAGCATAAATTTGAACCTGATGCTTGGGTAAGAGAAATGGTGGAGGCCAGTATGGGATTTAATTATCCTGTTCCTGACCGGATGCTCAGTCATATGGAGCCGATTGTGCATGATTACCTGCTGCAGGAGATGTGTAATGGCAAACCACCGAAAGGAAAATACGACATTTTTGCCGTAGAGGGTGGAACAGCGGCAATGTGCTATATTTTTGATTCTCTTATTCGGAACTATTTAGTTCATAAGGGAGATAAAATCGGCCTGTTGGTGCCCACTTTCACACCCTATATTGAAATTCCACACCTTGACCAGTATGACTTTGAAGTAGTCAATATTATTGCCTCAAAGACAGCTAAAAATGGATTCCATACGTGGCACTACCCAGATTCAGAATTAGATAAGCTTAAGGATCCTGACATAAAGATCGCTTTTGTGGTCAACCCAAGTAATCCACCATCAGTCGCATTTCCGTTAAAAAGCTTAAAGCGTATAGCAGACATCGTCAAAAATCATAACCCGGGTCTGATGGTGATTACAGATGACGTATATGGTACTTTTGTACCTGGTTTTGTATCTCTTATGGCTGCACTTCCATATAACACGCTTACCGTCTATTCCTATTCTAAATACTTCGGTTGTACAGGCTGGCGATTAGGAGTGATCGCCCTGCATGAGAAAAATGTTTTTGACGATAAAATTGCGGCATTAGGTGACAAACAAAAAAAAGCGCTGCACAAAAGGTATGAGACAATTACTTTAACACCTGAAAAGCTCAAATTTATTGATCGGATGGTGGCCGATAGTAGGCAGGTGGCTTTAAATCATACCGCAGGTTTATCACTTCCACAGCAATTTCAGATGATGCTGTTTTCGTCCTTCAGTTTACTCGACACCAATAATACGTATAAACAACTAACCCGTGACCTTGTAGCTACACGATTGAAACTCCTGTGGGAAGGTATGGGGGTAGATATTGTGCCGGACCCAATGCGGGCAGGTTATTATTCAGGGATTGATGTGATGGTAGGTGCATTACATTTTTATGGGCCTGAACTTGCACAGTGGCTTGAAGAGCATTTTGAACCCTTAGATGTTGTATTTCGTTTGGCCGAGAAAACATCTATCGTATTGTTAAATGGTGGTGGGTTTGCCGGTCCAAAATGGAGTATCCGTGTTTCACTGGCTAATCTTCCTACCGAGAGTTACAAGATAATTGGACAGCGCATCCGCGAAATCCTGATGGAATATGTAACAGCTTGGGAAAATTCCAAAAAAAAATAAACTAAGTAATAATTTGAACCTTATATTATGAAAAAGCTATTTCTTTTTCTTTTTTTGCTTCTAATAAGCATCGCGCTCTTTGCTCAAAAGTTACCAAGGATAAAAATTCTGGCTACAGGTGGAACCATTGCTGGTAGGGGCGCTTCTGCCGATCGGTCTGCCTACACTTCTGGGGAATTACCTATAAAAGACCTTATTGCTGCCGTTCCGGGTATTGATAAATTAGCTACTATTACTGGCGAACAGATTTCAAATGTGGGCAGTCAGGACATGACTGTAGCCATCTGGATGAAACTGAATCAAAGGATCAATGATATCTATAAAAACAATGAAGCAGATGGGGTAGTTATTACCCATGGCACCGATACCCAGGAAGAAACAGCTTATTTTCTTTCCTTAACTGTCCGTTATGATAAACCGGTCGTGTTAACCGGCTCTATGCGCCCGGCAACGGCAATCAGTGCTGATGGCCCAAAGAACCTCTATGATGCGGTTGCACTGGCTGCTTCTAAAGAAGCGGCTAACAGTGGTGTACTTTTGGTATTTAGTGAAAATATTTTTTCAGGAAGAGATGCCGTTAAAACCAATACGACACATGTGGAAGCTTTCACCTCGCCAAACACTGGCCCTATTGGTCAAATATATGATGGTCACGTTGTCATGTATGAATCCCCGCTTAGAAAAGCAAATAAAAATACCCCATTTGACATTACTGGACTGACTTCATTGCCGGAAGTGGCGATAGTAGAGTTGTATGCAGATGCTCCGGCAACAGCCTTGAATGCCTACATGGCTGCCGGCGTAAAAGGAATTGTGACTGGTGGTTTGGGTAATGGAAATCTGAATAAGGTAAATACGGCAGCCGTTGAGTCTGCGGTTAAAAAAGGCATCCCGGTGGTAAGGGCTTCGAGGGTTTCCTCCGGTAGAGTCACGCTGCTGGATGAAACGGATGACGAAAAGCTAGGGACTGTGGTGTCAGACGATCTGCTTCCGCAAAAGGCAAGAATCCTATTAATGCTTGGGTTAACCAAAACAAAGGATCAAAAACAACTGCAACAATACTTCTTTGATTATTAATCTCTTAAATAGGGAAATTAACCATAGTTAGTTTCCCCGTCTATTTTAACTATATGATTATGAAAGCTTATATAGGACTTTTACTTTGTTTAATTTCTGCAAGGCTTTATGCCCAGCAAGATAAACAAGCAGACACCACAGTGAACCATACTGTGCCCTTAATTTTAGCTAATAAAGCTGATCTTTTAAATAATGTAGATGTAATTGTAAATACCCAGACTGCATTTAACAATTATTTTAGCAATGGCAAATACAATAGCAGCCAGTTTGCGGTAAATCAATTCAGGCTTGAAATTAAAGGAGATGTGTTAGATGATAAAGTGTTTTTCCGGTTTCGTAACAGATACACTAAAGATCCGGAAGTGCAATCCATAGATAACATTACCAGTTCTACAGATCTGGCCTTTATTGGTTATAACCTATCAGACCGTACAAGCATTGCCATTGGTAAATTATGTGCAGCCTGGGGAGGCTATGAGTTTGATATGAACCCCATTGATATTTATCAATACAATGATATTGTAGAAAATGCAGATAATTTTTTAACAGGGGTACAATTCACCTGGGCAGCTTCAGCTGACCATATCCTTACCGCTCAGGTGCTGAATTCGAGAACTAAAACATATAAAGAGCTGTATGAGGAAGTACCCGAGCTTAAAGAAGCCAAATTTCCGGCAGCTGTTGTGGCTTCGTGGAATGGCAGTTTCCTTGATGGGAAAATACAGACACTTTGGAGCTTCAGCATTTTTCAGGAAGCTAACAAAAACAGTAATAATTCGGTAAATATGTACTATACTGCCTTGGGCAACCAACTGAGATTGAAAGACTGGCTGGTTCAATATGATTTTAAGTGGAGTAGTGAACAATTGGACCGTACAGGAGTGGTTAGTTCATTAATCCCGGAAAACCTTTTAGGACATGCCGCGCAACATGTAGATTATAAAGAACATTGGCTCCGGGTGATGTATTCTTTAAATCAACAGTGGAGGCTGGCAGCCGTGGGTATGGTGAGTACGGCACGGTGGAAAGACCTTCCTAATGAAACTGGTAATTCCAACAGGCTGCGGACTGCCTGGGGAATTATTCCATCGGTAGAATTTTACCCGATCGAAAATTATAACCTTAAATTTTTCGGGGCCTATGTGGGAAGGTACTTAGAATATAGTAGTTATTCAAAAACCACTCTTGGTCAAATGAATGGCAATACTGGAAGAATTATGATAGGGATAATTTCTCCGTTACTGATCTTATAAATCATTTATAAAGTGTTATGTCAGTAAGAATTTGGAAGGTTAGGCTGGTGATTTTTGCAAACTTGTTTTTACCCATCATAACTCAGGGACAAAATACAAGTTTGCAAAAATGCCTGATCATTGCAAGTGAAAACAATATATCGGTTAAACAAGCAAAATCTGCACTGTTATCCAGTCAGTATAATTTGCAGGCAGAAAAGAAGAGTTACTTACCCAAGGTTGATGTACTGTCTAGTTATACTTACTTAAGTAGTCCTCTAGCAGTAAACTTACAAACAGTAAGAGAAGGCGTTGTAGAGGGATCATCAAAGCAAAGTGCAAATGCTGCAAACGAAGTATTTAGAGAGGTTACCGGCAATGATTTGTCGCAAGCTGCACAAGATAGGATATATAACGCTTCCAAAAACATAATCGGGGGTATTTATCCAGAATATAACCCGAGTTTAAGTAAACAATCTTACTTTGTAGCTGGTTTAGGTGCACGCCAACCCCTTTATCTGGGAAGAAAACTTGATGCTGCGGGAAACCTTGCTCAATCTCTTGTAAATTCTGCGGACATCAACGTTGAAATTGTGAATAAGGAAGTCGATTTTTTAATTACCGCACAATACCTACGCATTGTATACTTAAATACTATTTTCAATAAGCAGCGTTTAATGGTAAATGCCTTAACCAAAAATAACAATTATGCCCAAGAGCTGGTAAAAAACGAAATACTTGCGCCTTATCAGAAAAGCTGGACTAATGTGATATTAGCACAAGCCCAAAGCCAGCTCAACAACATCAAGCTAGAACAGCAAAATGGCAATATAGAACTTAACAAGTTACTTGGGGTTCCATTAGATTCTGCAATAGTCATTACGGACACATTGAAGTATACCGCTATTGAACCGCTTACTCTTGAAGGTGAGTTTTGGGAGTCCAATCCTTTATATAAAATAGCCGGCAGTAAGGTTTCGTATGCTAAAACAGCAGAAAAGATCAGCAAATCGTTTTCATTACCAAACATTTTTGCTATTGGGAACTATAACCTTTACCAACGCGATCTGCCCCTTCTTACGCCTGATTGGTTTATTGGTGTAGAATTACAATGGAATCTATTTAATGGACAAACAAGAAAAAGAACACTTGCAGCCCGGCAATTGATAGACGAGGCAAAACTTTCTGAAGAAAATGCAAGATTGGGTATACAGGTTTTATCTACAGTAGCAAGAAACAAGATGAAATCACTTCAAAATGAAGTTGCGTCATTAGATAATGCCAGAAAGGAGGCACATACTACAAGTCGTCTCATAAATGAGCGTATGAAAAACCAGCTCTCCTCACCCAAAGATGTAAATGACGCTTTACTGATAGAAATAGAAGTTGAAAAAGGCTATCACACCGCAGTGCTTGGGTACTTTTTAGCTGCAGCAGAATATTTCAACAGTTTGGGAAAACCAAGGCAAATAATTCAATACATCAAGTGATGAAAAATCTTCTAAAAAATTACTGGGCACTTCTCATTCCATTATTGGTAATCGTTATTACTTTGTTTTTCTTTCTATCGGAAAATAACCAAGATGAGGACAACTTTGTTGGGATGGTAGATGCCTCTAGCGTGGATGTCGCTGCAGAATTTCCTGGTAGATTAGACTCGTTGCTTGTTGAACAAGGCGATACTGTAAAAACAGGACAATTAGTTGCAATACTACGTTCAAACGAGATAGATGCTATTGAGGCTCAGGGATTGGCAGCGATCGAAGCCGCTAAAGGTCAACAAGAGTTATTAACCCATGGTGTAAGGCCAGAGTTGATTGAAGCTACTTCAAAACTTTATCAGATCAGTCAGGAACAATATAATCTTTTTAATACCACCTATCAGCGCATGCAACGTTTGTATAATGCTGATGTGATATCAGGACAGGAGAGGGATATTGTCTATTTCAGGTATCAGGCAGCTAAAAGAGAAATGGAAACCGCGGCACTGAACTTACAAATGATGAAGAATGGTACTAGACCGGAAATGCTAAGAACAGCAAATGCTCTTGTAAAACAGGCAGAGAAAGCGTATGAACTTACAAAGGCACTAAGTGAAAACACCAGGGTTTATGCCCCGGCAGATGGCGTTATTTCCAGCCTTGTCACTCATCAGGGCGAGATTGTTTCGATAGGGTATCCAATGATGACCATTGAAAAAAAGAACTCCACACTTTTACGTTTTAACATTAGACAGGATAAAGCCAATTTACTAAAATTAGGATCTGCAGCATCTGTAAGAGTTCCTGGTTGCGAACCTGAAACCTTCGCTGTAAAAGTAACCTCCATATCACCAACACTTGAATTTGCAAATTGGGTGCCATCAAAGGATAAAGGTACGTTTGAACTAAGAACTTTTACCATAGAATTTAAGCCAGAAAACCAATCGCAGATCAAAGGACTGCGTTCTGGCATGACTGCATCATTAATTCTGCCTTAATGTATCGTTTTAACCATATCATCATTAGAGAATGGAAGCGGATTCTCCGTTTAAAGGTATTTTACCTGGTTATGCTGGTTGTTCCTGTGTTCTTGTTTTCATTCTATGCTGTAATTTACCAAAAAGAAGAAGCCAAGCATTTATCATTTGCCATTTGGGATGACGACCAAAGTCCGGTGAGCCGCCAATTTACTTTCTTACTTGAACAACAGGACGCTTTAAACATTACCAAGAGGATAAGCAGCGAGGCCGAAGTTGAAAAACTGATGCAACAAGGCAAAATAATGGGCGCTATACATTTCCCTGCTAAGATGGAGAATAACATTTACAACAGGCACCCGGTCACTGTGACGCTATATACCAATGCCACATCTTTGGTGCCCGCAAAAATGGTCTATAAGGCAGTAGCCGAAGTGGTACTTACTGCAAGCTCAGGGGTTATTTTAAAGAAGCTGACAAAAAAAGGGATGAAAGCCGATCAGGCTATGGCACTTGCTAATCCAGTTAAACTGAATTCTTACCAGCTTTATAATTCAAGTTACAATTATCAGCAGTATCTGGTACCAGGATTAGTAACCGTGGGCATGCAAATGATTCTGATCATAAGCAGTATGCTTGCGCTAAATTATGAATGGAAAACAGAAACCATGCAAGAGTTATACGAGTTATCAAATGGCTCTGCCTTTATGGTCATCATGGCTAAAACTATTGCCCATTTGGTGGTTAGCTGGGCTAATTTTATGCTTATTGCTTTTGTGATATTTCCCTTTTTTGATATTGGCGTTCCTGCCGCTACAGCCAAGTTCTTTCTCATTTATTCATTGCTCTCTGTAGCATGTATTGGGATAGGCATGTTTATTTCGAGTTTATTTAAAGATGTAATGTTATCGGGAGATACAGCGCTATTCTATACTTCACCAGCTTTCGTTTTTAGTGGATTTACGTTTCCACGATGGGCCATGCCATGGTATGACCAATATTATGCCACTATAATGCCCTACACACCATTTCTGGATGCCTTTTTAAAAGTTTATTACATGAATTTGCCATTGCATTATGCACAGGCTGACATCAATAAGCTTTTATTATTTTGTGTAGTGATGTTCCCAACTGCAATTCTTTTATTTCAAAGTCAATTTAAGACCATCACAGATGAAAAAGCACTCGGAGCCGTCCATAATTAAGCTTTTTCTAAGGGAGGCTAAGCTTGTGGCAAAGGACCATAGTTTGCTCCTTACCCTATTGATTGCGCCACTGCTTTATGCTTTTTTTTATGGAAGCATTTACATAAACAAAGAAGAAAATAATGTAAAACTTGCAGTTGTTGATGATGATCGTTCAAAATTTTCAAGGTTGCTTCAACAAAACATTGATAACTCCCCTGTTATTGAATTAATACATTACCCAAATTTAGAAGAAGCCAAAGCGCATATGTATCGTGGAGATTGCCAGGGGTATTTTTATATACCCAAAGGCACAGAATCAAATTTACTAAGCTTAAAGCAGAGCAATGTGGTGCTTGCCGTAAATGCAGCCAGGTTTCTTCCTTCAAGTGATATCCTAACGAACGTACAGCAAATATGCCTAACTATTGGAGCTGGTGTGCGTTTAAAATACTTCGAAAAGAGCGAAGGCATGAGTTCAACAATGGCAATGGAAAATGTAATGCCCGTTAACTTAGACTACAGACCGATGTTCAACGAGCGATTAAGCTATGGTAATTTTTTACTCCCGGGATTACTGGCGTTAATTTTACAACAAACCTTATTGATCGGTTTATCAGAAAGTGTAGCCGGCGAGCGGCAACATTCACGTATCGGCGAATGGTTAAAGGGAGGAATATCTAACGGCATTTGGGGAAAAGGATTATTTTACCTGCTTGTATTTTCTGCTTATGCTTTTTTCTTTCTTCATGTAAACTACCGTGTGCTTGATTTGCCTATGCGCGGCAAGGAATTTGAAATTGGCGTTTTATTAATACTGTTTATTCTTACACTCATTCCTATGGCCCAATTTATAGGTTCGTTATTCAAATCACAATTGCTTTGCCTGCAAATGATGGCATTTTCTACCTATCCTATATTTTTAATTACTGGATATAGCTGGCCGTTCCAATCGCTACCAAAGGTACTACAGTGGATTTCATTGTTCTTACCCACAACACCATTTTTTAAAATGTATTTGGCTATAGTGCAATCAGGAGCTGGGTTACTCAGTCAGCCAGGTGCATTACTTAATTTAATGGCATTGTGGCTGCTCTATAGTGCTTTAGCATATTATCAGATCAAGGCACTTAAGAAACAATAACTGCTGCCATGGCCTACTGTTCGCTGATTGCTTCTTTGGTGTCTAATGTTTTGGTGTAAATATAAGCCTACGTTCTAGTATCCTTAAACTATCCAGCTTTATAAATAACATTTCCATCAATCACGTTCAATAAAACTTTAGTTTCAAGTGTTTTTACGGAGTGACTTTTTAATAAATTGGTATCTAAAATAATTAAATCTGCTTTTTTACCAACTTCAATTGTACCTCTAAATTTTTCTTGCCTCATTTGATAAGCACCACCATAAGTAAGCACTCTTAACGCCTCATCTACCGTCATTTTCTGCGATGGATCTCTTATCATTTTGGGATCATCAGTAGAATTTCTGGTTACTGCTACTATATATGCCGCTATTGGAGATGGAACTGCACCGGCAGGATAATCAGTTGCACCACTAACCACAGCACCAGCATCCAATACACTTTTATATGGGTAAGCGTTGAAAGCCCTTTCCTCTCCTAAACGTTTTACTTCAACAGTAGTATATAGCACCGAGTCCATACTTCCCCAAGTTAAATTAGCAGCTATTACAACGTCCAAGTTAGCAAACCTTTTCATGTCGCTATCTTTTACAGTTTCC
>NZ_JAZQPU010000326.1:0-11165 GCF_045628745.1 Pedobacter sp. | reverse complement strand
ACATTGACATGGAAATTCCTGTCTATAAAAACTGGGTTCGGCTGCCATTTTTTAGTGGCTTGTAAATCGGGTTTATGGAGCGCCGTTTCTTCCCAACCAGAGAGATACAGTCCTCGTTTATCAAGCATAGCGGCAATGCGTCCAAAGAAGTAATTCCAAAGATCCGCAGGCAGTTTCACTTCAGGATGCTGGGTTTTAAATGCGTTAACTGAAGGTGATCCCGTCCATACGCCTGCAGGCACTTCATCGCCTCCATAATGTATGGTGGAAATTGGCACACCAGCAATTTTGTACATCTCAATCACTTCATCTGTTACGGTTTCCAGGAAATTATAAACAGAAGGCAAGGAAACATCCATTACATTATCATTCCACTTTTGCACTGAACGGTAAACTGAGGTGTCTTTCACATCACGCAAAAGGTAACGTTTAGCCATCAGGGTATCACCTAATTTCTGGTATTTTAAATACCTCGCCTGCATGGAAACAATTGCTGCACGGGCATGTCCTGGCGTTTCAATCTCTGGAATTACCGTAATGTGCCTGTCGTGAGCATATTTTAAAATGTCGATAAAATCTTCTCTTGAGTAAAAGCCGCTGCCTGAAGTTACACCTTCTGTAGGTCCTGAACCATAAGAAGGCATCAATCTTTCCTCCTCATTCATGCTGTGTCCACGCTTTGACCCTACTTCAGTAAGTTCTGGTAAGGCTTTAATCTGCAGTCTCCAGCCCTCATCATCATTAAGGTGCAAATGCAGTGTGTTCAATTTATAGAGCGACAGCAGGTTGAGCAGTTTTAAAATCTCAGCCTTAGGCTGGAAGTTTCTGGCTACATCGACCATCACTCCCCTGAAACCAAATAAAGGCTGATCCATCACTTCTACGCATTTCACTTTAATGGATTTGCCTTTGTTCATCGGCGCAAAGGCATTGGGCGTTAACAGCGTTTTAAGCGACTGAATGCCATAGTGAATTTCTCTGGGTGCACTGGCTGAGATGAGAATTCCAGCAGAAGTGATACTCAGTGTATAAGAATCCTTCTTTACGGTGTTATCATTTTTAAGCCTGATGGGCAATGTTTCATTGGCAGATGTGATGACTGGCTTTTTACCTAGCATAACTTCAAGGTCCTCTGCCAATAGTTGCGCTTCCTTGCTAAAGGCTGGGTCAGCACTAATTTTTACAGATTGATTAATAGTGAAATAACCAGGGGTTTCTCTATAAGAAAGTGGATTGGGGAAAATCTTTGCTTGCTCACTTTGCTTTTGGTCTTTACCTCTATTGTTCAGGTCAAAAAGCTGTGCTGCTGAGCGTTCTTTATCGCCCGCAAAGCGCTTCATCTTCTGCTCGTCAGTAGGTGCAACAATCCTGGGCTCCCCTAATGGGAATCCTTTTTCCGGTGCATCATCCCAAACCAGGTAAAATCCATTGGGTGCATCGGTATAATTGATGACCCATGAATTTGAAACATAGCGCTGTTCTATTTTCGCATTCTGACCAAGTCCTTTAAAAGCTTTAGCCGGTGACAGGTAATACAGCCCTCCATTAACATGCGTAATGTTAAAATTGATGTCTGGTGGAAGGGCTTCCATCTTCTTTCCGAAGTTAAAGTAGATTCGCCAGCCTGTACCTGGTAAAGCTTGTCCCTGGTTAAGTATACTGATTCCAGCTAATGTCTGGTCTTTTCCAAGATAATGATTTTCATAGACATGCCAGCTGATTTCTAATTTTGGTATTTCTGGATGTTGCTGCCGAGGAGTTGCCAAAGCAACGCTTGCCTGAAGGAATACAGTGAGTAGAAATAGGATTCTGCGCATTTTTTTTCTTTTTGGATGGATGATTACTTGAGTCTTTGTAGCCTTGCCTTAAGGACCTTGATTTTTGCACCTCTCAGCTCATTTTCTTGTATGATCTCTGAAGGATACAGCACATTTGCATTAAGTTCAGCAAATTTTTTGTCGAGCACCGCTGTATCTAAGGCTTCTAGTTCTTTGATCAATGCTTTAAGACCTTCGGCCTTCATTTCTGGCGCATTAGCCCTTGATTCTATTGACTGGTAAGAAAGGTATTGAACTCTTATGGCTGCCATTAGGCGGTAATGCTCAAACTCTGCTGCATTTTTCTGCGGACGGAGTGACTTCAACACGTTCAATGCCGTTTTGGTGCTGTCCAGCATTTGATCAATTGTCAGGTTGGTGTTGATAGGTTTTCCCTGGGTAATTTCATAGGGAACAGCAGTAAGTGCTTTAAAGAAAGTTTTTGAGGTGTTTTCATCGAAGCCATATTGGGATTTGCAATATGATGCAATAAATTTGTTTACATCCAGCGGTGCTGCAGACTTTAAACTTTCCTGAAAAGCTGCAATTAGCATGTTAAATCCACTGATGGGATACACACGTCTTATGGCATATAGGTCAACGATGTCTCTGGTGGTCTCAAAAATAGGTGTATACAAGCCTGAAGTAGACCAGGAAGTCATGATGATTCCTTTATAACCCATTTGATCTGCCAAAGGGACAAAATCACTGATATTTTTGAAATGTTTGCTCCATTGGGTAAGGAAAAAGTTATCCGGGTGACTGCGGATGGAGGGAGCACCCCAAATTTCAAAGCCACTTTCCATTAGTTTCTGGTGGTCGCCGAACATGTTCACATCCCAGCCATAATTCCAGTCTACAAAAATGGTTTCCTTAGGCAATGCTTTCAGTGCCTCCGGATATTTTAAGGCAATATCAGCCCAAAGCACAGGTTTTTTACCTAAGCTAATCACAATTTCACAAAGCATTTTGATATAATCTCCATACAATCTTCCAATGCCTACAGCTTTGATTTTTTTCTTAGATTCTTCACCATGACCTAACAGATAAGTTTCATCGCCCCCGATATGGATATATGGAGAGGTATGGGTGGAAATTAAATCTTTATATAAAGAAGTGAAAAGCTGACGTGCCTCTTTCTCCCTTATTGGGTTAACTTGCGAATAGTCTTTTTGATCTTCCCTCAAATCTTTGTATTTGGGATTTCTCAATATATATTCAACATGACCAAAGCTCTGCTGCAAAGGAATTACATTTATTTTAATGGAATTGCAATAAGCAATAAAGGCTTTGACTTCCTCCCTGCTATAGGCCAGGCGGCTTGGAATCAAGGGTTCATTTTCAAAAGGATAGGTGGCCTCCCACTCCATCACTAAAGTATTAATACCGCCTTTACTTAAGTTAAGGGCAAGTTTCTTCAATGCAGGCATTGGAATTGCCTGGATACGAAGGTCGAGATGGAAACCTCGTACGGGAAATTGAAATCCTCCATCCTGAGCTGATGCCTTGAAAAAGGCAACAGTCAGGAGGAGCATGAGAATCAATGTTTTTTTCATAATTAAGTTTTTAGTCCAGGACTAAGGAAGATTGTATTAAAATCAGTTGATGGCAATATCAAGGTTAAGATCAGACTCAAAATAACCGCCATTATGATCTCTTGCTTGAAAAACGATTCTATCAGCACTTCCTGTTCCTCCATAAAGGTATTTAATGGCACCCTTAGCCAGGTCTGCCTGTGAAAAGGAAGCATTTGCTGCCAATGGAATTCCATATTTCACTAAGTATCCAGCTTCAGGACCTTGTTTAACCGTATAAGTAATATTTTTATCGGCGTCACCGTCCATCTTTAAATTATCCAGGCTGAGTGAGGTAATGCCTTCCTGGGCAGACACCTTCAATGTGCTTACCTGCCCCAGGGTAAGTAAGGTTAGTGGCGGCGAGGTCAGCATGATATAAGATGCATAAAGACCAGAAGAAAATTCCCTTGGACGCAGCTTGATAAAGTTATCTACGTTGTGTCTTAAAAAGACATTGATAAACGAGGCTTTATTGGCATATAACTCAGCAACAGCAGAGGTAACATCAAAAGATACCCAGCCTACAGTGGCCCCCGCAACAGGTGTGGTAGACATTGCTATGGAATTGTATTTTGGAGCGTTAGTCCAGGTAACAGCAGTTTCTGACCAGTCAACATTCTCACCCAAATGAGCAGCGAAAGAAAACGTTGTTGCCGATGTCAGTCCGGTATTATAAACATAGACATACATTCTGGCCGATCCAATTTTATCTCCAAAAGTTGGCGCAGGCAGTGGATATTGGAGCAGCCCAATTCGGCCAACAGTAGCATCTGCAGTACTTACGGCTTTAAGATCAATGGTTGCGGCGTCGTTAAAATTAGCGTTTAAGTTACCCGTTCCCCCCCTAATGTATACATCTTTCGTTACAGGGATTTTTTGTGTAGCGGTATTGCCTCCGGGATTAGCCTCATCAGATTTTTCATCCAAAAGCTTATAAAAAGTAAAGGAACCAGTTACATGTGCTATCCCATTATTGAAGTCAAGATCCTGCGACTTTACAAGTGCTGCCGAAGAGCCTAATGTAGAGTTTTGGTTAATGTAAAGTACAAACTGGTCTGACGATGTGGAGGTCCTTGAGTAATAGATAAAATTGCCATTAATGGTTTCTATTTTTTTGGTTTCATTCAGCGCCAGGTCTGTAGATTTTATCCTCCCTTTGATAATCAGATCACTAAGGATATTTTTTAAAATAATGGGAGGTACATCTTCAACGGTTGGATAGCCAATTGCTGACAACAGCTGGCTTACGGCCGCATTGTTAAGCATAACCACACTATATTCGTCGTTTTTACCAAGCATATCTAATAATCCGGCCCGCTTTACGGCAGCAGAGAAAAGGTCTAATGTGGTATGGTCTGAAGTGTGATCTGCAATAAGGAAATCCCTAATGGTTTGCGTCTTAAGGTTAGTACCCGCATCCACCAAAGCACTATCAGTATCTTTCAATAACTGAAATTTGCCGCAGCTAATGGTGGTTACCGCTAGGGAACATACAAGAAGCAGCCTGAAGTAAAGATTTATTTTTTTCATCAGTACATGTATTTTAAGGTTGAAGCTATCATAATTAAAAGGCGATGATTCGTCTTCGTATTATTGGTAATATGAATTTTGATCTAATAAAGAATTTAACCTGATTTCTGTGAGGCTGATTGGCCATAGAAAGTTTTCTGGCACACTTATTCCATTGATCGGTTGAAGTACTTTGATGGCCTTGCCAGTTCTCACCAGGTCAAACCATCTTTTTCCCTCGTAACAAAGTTCACGCGCTCTTTCATCAAGAATTAAATCTTCAATCTGGTCAGTGGTGAGGCCAGCATAAGAAGCCGCAGTATAAGTGCTTGCTCCTGCCCTGCTGCGAATTTGGTTCACTAAAGTCATAGCTCCACTAACATCGCCTGTTTTGTTTAAAGCTTCGGCCCTTAGCAGAATGATGTCTGCCAGTCGATAAATAATGATGTTTTTGTCATCCTGTGTACTTCGGTCAAAACCAGATTTTTCAAAGAACTTAAGAATAGCCCCGGTGGTGCCAAAGTTAATTTTAGAGCGAAGATCGACCGAGGTAAACTTACTAGTGAGGTAACCGCTAGCCTTAAAGAAAGGTTGGAAACCGAGATCCCCATATACAGTAATATAAAATGACCTTGTAGCGCGTTCAGCGAAATTGTAATCTATTTCGAATATAGATTCTGAGGCAAAACCTTTGGTAAACATCTGCGCATAAGGCGTATTGTCAATGAGCTGGGGGTTTACATTGTAATCTATGGTTGACGAGGCACTATAAAGTGAAGTCAGCGAATAAGTGGAATTACTCAGTATTTTCTGAGAAGAGGCCAAAGCATTTTGGTATTGGTGCCTCCACATGTAAAAGTCGGTATACAAAGCATTGAGTGCACCCATGGTAAACTGTGCCCTGGTGGCTGATGCTGTACCATAAGTTGATGGTATAGGTGCCAGACTTGCAGAATCAAGATCTGCCTGGATGCGGCTGTAAACCTCAGTGGTATCTGACCGTGCAATGCTAAAATTCTGATTGGCATCTAACACAGGTTCTGTTACCAAAGGCAGCTTTCCCCATAACCTTGTCATGTAAAAATAGCAGAAGGCACGAAGCGCAAAGGCTTGTGCCCTTACGGTATTATATTCTGCAGTTTTACCTAAATATAAACCTTTTTCTTTCATGATCAGGGTGTTTTTCAAAATCAAATTACTTTGATTAACCACCTGATAAAAGCCATTCCAGCTGCTTACAGGAAGGCTGGAGTTGAGGTTATTCGTTAAAAGGTTAAGCGTCTGTGAACTCAGGGCTAAGGGATTAAGGATCACATTATCTGCCCTTGCCTCGCCATAATAAACTACATTCCTGGCCATTGCAGACTGCAGCAAGTTGTAAGCACCATATAAAGAGGCTGTTGCCTGTGGTGTTTCAGTCCAAAAGTTTGAATTAGAATATGATGTAGTGGGATCGATCTCAAGGGCTTTCTTACAGCCGAATATGGAAAGCAATGCGACCAGCGCAAGGCTGTACATTTTATAATCTTTTGATTTCATAATTAGAGATTAATATTTAATGACAAATTATAGGTTCTGGTTTTCGGAAAAGATCCTCTGTCAATTCCAACGGCAAGTGCATTGGTGGAAGAGCTTACTTCTGGATCGTAACCCGAGTAAGAGCCCCAGGTAAATAGGTTAACCACGGAAATTCCGATGTTAGCATTATTGATCTTTAATTTATTAATGACCTTACCAGATAATTTATAATTTAGGGCAAGGTTCTGTAATCTGATAAATGAACCGTCTTCAACAAAGCGGCTTGAGATAGCATAGTTTAACATAGGATCCGTTTTTACCAATCGCGGAACATCAGTGATATCTCCCTGATTTCTCCATCTCCTCAGCTGGTCGGTGGTAAGATTCTGATCATACGGCGAAGCATCGAGGTTTCGTTTCACCTCATTAAAAACATCATTACCAATATTATAGGTTAATAGAGCCGATAGGGTAAAATTCTTATACGAGAATTCATTCTGGAAACCTCCGCTAAAGTCTGGATTTGGATCGCCAATAACCTGTAAATCAGAATCATTGATAATGCCGTCACCATTTACATCCTCCCAGATCACATCACCACCTTTATAGATGGCACCATTGGCAGATCCCTGGCGATAAGGAAGGCTATTATCTGTATCAGAAGCATATACCCCTAATGATTTAAGTCCGTAAAACACGCCTGCAGGTTGCCCAACTCTTGCCATGTTATATATATTAGGGCGAAAATCCTGGTTGCCCGGCAGGGATAATACTTTATTTCTGTTAAGTGAAAGCGTAAATGTAGAGTTCCATTTAAAGGCCTGGTCTATATTAACGGTAGAAAGGGTAAACTCTAAACCTTTATTCTCCAGGCTGCCGAAGTTAGCAGGCACACTAACATAACCTGTGCTTCCTGGTACGGCAACATCGAATAAAAGCCCGTTAGTTTTTTTCAGGTAAGCATCAGCAGTCAGTCGGATTCTGTTGTCCACAAAGGCCAGGTCAAGTCCTATATTCGACTGTTCTGTCGTCTCCCATTTAAGAGAAGGATTAGGAACGCCATTAGAAATGATGGCCACATTGCCAAGGTAAGTACCTACAGTATAATGCGACCCTTGCCATGCATAATTGCCGATGGACTGATTTCCTGTAATACCAAAACTACCACGTATTTTGGCATCGGTCACAAAGGTTAATGGTTTAAACCATTCTTCCTGAGAGATTCTCCATCCGGCGGAGAAAGAAGGAAAATAGCCAAAACGGTTTTCAGGACCAAACCTTGATGATCCGTCAGCACGCATAACGGCAGAGAAAAGATATTTGCTCTTATAATCGTAGTTTGCTCTTGAGAAAAACGACAGCAAGCTATGCTCCTCAATATCCTGATTATATAAAGAAACAACAGATGTGCCATTGATGGATGTAATGGTGGCATCAATGAGCCCCTTCCCTATGATATTAACTTTATTATCCTGAAACTTTTGATAAGATTGACCAAGCAATACTGTAAGGTGATGGTTCTTACCCAGGGTTTTGTTATAATTTAGTGTATTTTCATTGATAAAGGAATTGTTCTTTCCGGTAGTCAGGTATGAGGAACTGATTTGTCCTTGTGGCAACAAGGATTGTGGGGTAAAGTTTGTTTCTTCTGTGTTAGAATAATCCACCCCTAAAGTAGTTTTAAATTGAAGGCTTTTAGAGAATTTTATCCTTAAATCCTGATTTCCAAATACCCTCCATCTATTGATTTGATTGGCTGCAAGTTCTGCAATAGCAATAGGATTAGGTTTACTACCTTCCAACAAAGGAATAAGCACGCCCGTAGTTGGGTCATAAGGCGTATAAACTGGCATTGTACTTAATGCCTGATAAATAGCACTCTGGTTACTTAAGCCTGTTAGAATTCTATTGTAGTTATTGTTTGAGATGTTAAAATTTGTATTACCTGAGATGGCTTTTGTAACGGTATAGTAGACCTTAGCAGCGGCATAAGTTTGCTTAAACCGGGTATCTCTGATGATGGGGTTTAAGTCTTTGTAACCTGCACTGACAAAGTAATTCATGTTGTTTTCTTTGGAGGCACCTTTAATGCTGACATCTGCCTTGTACTGAAGCGCCTGACGGTACATTAAATCTTGCCAGTTATTATCTTTGGAATAATACGGATGTAAAGAATCTACTACAGAGGCCTTTGTGGTTTCCACACCTGTAAAGTTAAATACGGCATCTTTATAAGCACTCCTGAATTGCGGACCATTAAGCACACCGATTTTTCTGGTGATTTCTGCAAGACTGGCATTGGCTGAAAATTGTATTTCAGGCTTTTTAGTATTGCCACCACTTTTTGTGGTGATAATGATGACACCATTAGAAGCGCGAGAACCATAAATTGAAGCCGTTCCATCCTTTAAAACTTCAATGGATTCTATATTTTGGGGATTAAGGTCTGCAAGGGGACTAAAGGTAGAGGCATCATCCACTAATCCACCGCCATAGGTATCTGAATTGATGGGTACACCGTCAACGATGTAAAGCGGCTGACTGCTACCATTTACAGAAGAAGCACCACGGATTCTTACTGTAGCACCTGCACCGGGCTCACCAGAATTACTGGTAATTTGGAGCCCTGCTATTTTTCCCTGGAGACTGGTATTCACATCGCCGAGCGCATGCGTATCCATCTGTTTAGCACTGATAGAGCCTACTGCCCCTGTAACTTCTTTCACTTTTTGGGTTCCGTAACCTACATTGATAGTTACATTACCCAATTGTTGAGCATCTGGCACAAGCTTAACCACAATGGTTGTACGATCACCAATATTAATTACCTGTCCTTTAAAGCCAATATAATCTACTAATATAGTTGATCCCGGATTTAATAGAATACGGAAATTACCGTTTTTATCTGTTGCTGTACCTGTAGTTGTACCCTGTAAACGAACTGATGCACCAATGAGGCCTTCGCCAGTTTCATCAATAACACGCCCGGTAAAGTTAAATGGACTCCCTGTACCAACCTTAACCTGTGCAAAACTGGTCAAATAGGTCATCAGGAAAAAAGTGATCATTAAGTATATATTTTTCATCAGCATAGATTATATATAATAAGTTGTGAGGCTATCGTCAGCCTACATTCCTTGCGATTGTAAACTGACGATAGATTCAATTAAATTTAGCATCATTGTTAATTAACAACGTTTACGTACACGATGATTGTTAAAAAAATGCTCTCGGTTAGGTTAGGTAGCAGGGGTGAATTTAAAGCTTCGGATGACGATTTCGACTTCTTTACCGTCTGAAGGGGCAAGTCCACGGAATAACCACAGGTTCATTTTTACTGGCATATTAACAGTAGGAATGGTTGCTGCCGGTGGAGTAAATGTTTTGGTGAAGAACATATTCGTATCATCCTGATGGAAACCATTCATACTCTTGATCACAACAGCATCGTTTGTCCAGGTATAGCGGTGCGTACTTGAAGTACCTCCAGATTGCTTCCACTCTGTAGTGGTGCGTTGATGTGTGCCAGTTGTTCCGGATGCAGGATAAACGCTGTAATTTACATTAGGCTTGTTTACATCGCCCCATCTTGCAAATTCTACATCTAATTCATTAAAGCCATCAGGGCCTAAGTAATGAAAAAGGCCAGTAACTACGTTTTTATCTAAAGTACTTATTGGTCCCTGGATCATCCACTGGTAGGTACCATGACCAAAGTTCTTTTCGGAAGTTACCCCTGCACAAGTCCATTTTGCCGACGAACTGTCGTAAGAAAGTTTCAGGTGTAAAAGTCCCGCGTCATCTACCCATGCATTTTTCTCACTCCAGCTGTTTGGACCGGGACCAATACCTGGACCATTTTTGACTATCCAGTTGTAGCCACTAAATTTGATGGTGGAAACGCCAGTGTTCTTTACTGCCGCTACAGTTGACACTTTTTCTGTGGGAACAGACTTAACAATGGGTTGTAAAAGATCCACCTTACAAGCCAGGATAACAGGCAACATTAATAGAAATTTTTTCATTTTGTTTGGTTTAGGTTAAGTTAGGAGGAAGAAATAAGTTTAATGTTGAACTTTATTTTCTTTACATATTGCTAATATATAAAAAAACGTGTACGTACACTATTTTTTCATTTAAATATTTTATAATTTTTAAGGCACAACCATCTGTTTAATAGGTTGTACGAACAATAAAACAGATCTTTAACGCATTGGCACCTTTTTGGTCAATGGTATTAATTATATTCTATCCAACGGACATTTCATCTTTATTATTAAAAAAAGTAAATGAATAATTTGGCTTTTAACGAATATGGCTTTTCAAAAAAAGAAACGGAGGAAGGAATTTCAGGTAACTTAAGAGATAGCTATAATTGTTTCAATCTTGGAATAACATTTGATCAGGGCAAAGCGATATGCGAAATTTTGAAGAAACGAGAAAGCTACTAGAAAATTCCAACATCTATTACTTGATAGCCGTAGGTATGGATAGTAATTATATGTATGTAAATAAGCGCTATTCGAAAGTCTTCGAATCTATTCATGGCAGCCTTATTGGCAAGCACTATTCGACAACCATGCATAAAGATGACCAGGAGATTTGCAAATCGGCATCAGCAAAAGCCTTTATCAATCCAGAGGAGATCATTCCTGCTGTGGTCAGGAAGTTTGATGGAAAAGGTGGATACGTGATTACACAATGGGAATATAAAGCCCTATTTGATGAACAGCAGCAGCCAGCA
>NZ_JAZQPU010000325.1:0-3457 GCF_045628745.1 Pedobacter sp. | reverse complement strand
TTAAAGGGCCGGCGTTTCCTGTAACTCCATAGCCTGCACGGATTTTAAAACTAGACACAGCAGTAATTCCTTTAAAGAATTCTTCATCGCTCACTCTCCAGGCAACAGCTCCAGCAGGAAAGGTATCCCATTTATTGCCTTCAGACAATCGGGAAACACCATCCCATCGGTTAGAGAAGGAGAACAGGTATTTACCTTTGTAATTATAATTTACACGGCCTACAAAAGACATAGACTGTGTACGGAGGTAATTTGACCTGATGACCGACGTGTTAGCACCAGCAAGGTTATAAAAAGAATAAGAATCCAGATCAAAACCAGAACCACCGGCATAAGCCTGTTCGGTTTGATTTTTTGCCCATGAAGTTACCCCTGTTAAGTTAAATTGATGATCGTTATGGATGGTAAAGGCATAACCCAAAATATTTTCCCAACGGTAATTGTAATCTCTATCATTGGTGATCACTGCAGCGGGGAGTTTAAAACCTGCCTCAGGATTGGCAATGGACTGGCTACCAAAATATTTCCCATTTCTTGATGAACCTAAGGTAGTTCCAATAACAGACCTATAAGTAAACCCTTTAAAAGGGGCGAACTCCACATAAGCATTACCAGCGAAATAGGTTTTCAGTGTATTGTTGACATACTGGTCAGGAATCTGGTCTGATAAGGGGCTGGTTATGGCATCAACAGGAATATGGTTGATATTTCCTGCTTCATCAAAGGCATCGCCAAGAGGAAGAAATGTTAAACTGTTGCCGAATATATTTTGAGCAGCCTGGTCATTATCTGTATAAGTTAACTGTAAATTGGTCCCTACCTTGACAAACTTACTAATGATATGGTCGACATTTGCCCTTACTGCATACTTTTTGTATTGATCGAATTTAACTAATCCCTGTTCATCGTTATAATTTAAAGAGAGGTAAGCACTGGTTTTGTCTGTACCACCATTTACTGAAACACTATAGTTCTGTTGCGTACCATCTTTAAGCGATAAATCTACCCAATCTACCCATTTGCCCTGCTCATAAGCTTTTAATTGTAAGGGATTGGTGAAAATATCGTTCATAAATTCAGGATAGTTTCCATGTTCACCACGATAAGCTTCACGTCTTAAGTTCATGTAAGCATCACCCTGCAGTCCATGTGGAAATTTAGGGAAGCCATTGTAACCAAAGAAAGAGTCGAAATTAACAACAGCCTTACCGGATTTTCCTTTTTTAGTAGTGATGATCACAACGCCGTTAGCGCCCGCTGAACCGTAAATAGCGGTTGAGGAGGCATCTTTCAATACATCGACAGATTCAATATCAGATGGATTTAAGCTGGAATAACTGCCCGCAATACCATCAATGATATATAGGGGGCCATTGCCTCCAAATAGAGAACGGTTTCCGCGTACTGCTATTTCCATTTCTGAACCTGCTCTTCCAGAAGATTTCAGGATATCCATTCCAGATACTTTACCCTGGAGGGCATCCATTACGTTAGCCGTTGGCGTAAGCATGATATCCCCTGCTTTTACGGAGGATACAGCGCCGGTTAAGTCGCGCTTTTTTACTGTACCATAACCCACCACAACGACCTCATCAAGGTCACTGATTTCATCTTGCAGCTGCACGTTGATTTCTTTACGTCCATTTAAAGCGACCTCTTGTGTTTGATAACCCAGCATGGAAAAAACCAAGGTTTCGTTACCCGTAGTTAAATTGATTTGGAAGGCGCCATTTGAGGAGGTACTGATGCCTGCAGATGATCCTTTAACTTTTACAGAAACACCGGGAAGTGGTGCTCCATTTTTGTCTTTCACGATCCCGGTAATGGGGATAGCCGCTTTAAGGGCACGTTCAAAAATATAATTTGTGTTTTTTTCTTTAGGGGAAAGCGCCGCAGCACTACTCCCTTGTGAAATAAACAGACAACTCAAAAACAAGGTAGACACCTTATTTTTGGCAAAATGCATTTTTAAGTTTAGGTTCATTGGTGTTATTTAGACTTGTAAAATTTTAAAAAAAAGGCTGTTTGATCTTCCCGAAGGAACTCAAACAGCCTCTTTATATGTGAGATAAGTATTATTTTAATGGATCAAATGTTCCGGAACCATTAATACTATTCCAACCAATAGTTTGTTCAAGGTAAGGAGAACCACTTAAAGCCGTCTGGTTGATACCAAAGAAATAATATTCTTTATACCATTTGAATTTCCAGTTTGCTGTACTTGTATTGTCAAGGTCATCTTTAACAGTAACCTTAAAGTGATTGTCATATAAATAATCAAGGTAAGCGTCATAGTTGGCAAAACCTGCAGGTAAAACTGCTGGCTCACGCTCAATGATTGTTGCTGCATTTGTTCCTATTTTAATCAGCGGATCATTAGTACCCACAAAATCAGCACCTGCAGTCGTTTTCACGGAAATATAAAAACCTGTTCTGCGTGTTCCGTTCAATGGGGTCATTTTTAACCTAGCCGTTGTACCGAATTCATCTGTAAAAAGCATCCATCTTCTTAAATCCCAGAAACGTTTACCCTCATAGGCAAATTCAATTTTTCGTTCATTTAAGGCCGCGGCAAAGGCATCGTCACGAGCAGAAATTCCAGCTAAACCATAAGAACCGTCTTTATTCTCTACACCGGCACGTTCCCTGATGGATTTAATGCCTTCCATACCTTCACCAACTTTATCAGCACCAATAGCTGATTCTGCCAGGTTTAACACCACTTCAGCAAAACGGATCTCCATGAAATCTGTAGGGCTTAATTTAAAATCACCGGTAGCATTACTTGCCAGAGGGCTTGACGCCTTAGCTAAATAAATACCACTTGAATTGGCGCCTTTTGTTTCTGTTGTTTTGTCATAAACAGTTTTATTTGCTGCAGATTTCCAGGTATAAGTCCATTGTCTGTAATTCGTATTTTCTTTATAAGGCCATAAGGCACCATTATAAACAAAGGTTTTGTAAAAACGAGGATCTCGGTTTTTATAAAATTTCTGATCGCTATAATCATAAGTTGATGAACCGGGCATCTTACCGTCTTTCATAGGGAAAGCATCTACCATTTGTTTGGTTGGAGAAATAGAACCAGCACCATTGATATCTTTAGATCTAACGGCTTGCTCCCAGCCACTGTTGCGTTGAGGATTGCCAGAAGCAACGCTGTTAAAGCCAAATACCATTACGGCTTCCACATTGTTTACTTCTTCCACAAACATGTTAGCCCATGCAGAAGCATTGGCTAAAGTTCCTTTTTTGTATAAGCTAAAACCATTGGCTTCAAGCAAAGTTTTTGCCGCTAAATTAGCCTCATACGCTTTTTGCCATCTTGCTCTGTCGTCATTTCTATTGAATAATGGACTAGCATAAGTCAATAATACCCTACCTTTTAAGGCAGCAGAAGCACCACTTGTAATTCTGCCCCAGTCTGAGGTTGCAGCCCATTTACCGGGCAACATGG
>NZ_JAZQPU010000324.1:0-3228 GCF_045628745.1 Pedobacter sp. | reverse complement strand
TTTTTTACTTCTATACAAGCGGTCGAGGTAGAGCAAAATCAAAATAGCATCCATATACAAAAAGATCTGCAGCACCAATGGATTGATCAGTTGATCAAGGTTAATCCTAAAATTAAAGGAAGGATTTTCCATAGGTGTAAATGAACTGTTGGCAAGCACATAGGCTAAAGCGGTAAAAATACTCAGTAAAAATACCGCTGCCAGGCTATAAATAATGCGTTTATCAACCTGGGTGTTTAAAGCAGCAGGAGCAGGCTCAAGCTTTATTTGCTCCATGATGTTTCTGGTAAAACCCATAGAGGGCTCTTCCAGTTCAATGGTGCCCATCAGCTGGTTAAGCTCCATCAATTCTTGATAAAGGGCTTTAAATGCAGGGTCGGCAGCAATTTTTTTCTCCAGTGCTGCTCTTTCCTGCGCCGTGCCCAGTCCGTCAATATATTCCCAGATTTGCTCTTCCAAACTTTTCATCATAACTCCTTTACTTCTTCTTTCAACAAATATTCCAATTTCTCTTTTAACCGAATCCTCGCCCGGTGCAACTTCACTTTTACGGTATTGCTTTCCATGTTCAATACCTTGGCAATTTCAAGCAGACTTTGCTCCGCCTGGTAAAAAAGGTTAATTAAAGCAGCATCGTCAGCAGCTAACATGGAGATGGCAAGGTTAAGGTAGGCATATTTAGATTTTTGCTCCACCACATCGGCATTGTAGGCTGAGATATGATTTTGTAGCTGAAGGCTGCTTTCTTCCTCGTCTATAGATTGGGTTAACACGCGCTTTTTCCTTAAAAAAGACATGGCAGTGGTATAAGTTATTGTATATAACCAGGTGCTGAATTTAGCATCCTGTTTAAAAGTAGCCAATGCCCGGTAAGCCTTGATAAAGCTGTCCTGGGCAACCTCCTCGGCATCTTCACGGTTCCTGGTAAATTTCATCGCCATGGTAAAGACAAAACGCTGATGCCGGCGCACAAGATCTGCATAAGCGCTTGTATTGCCGGCAAGTATAGCTTTAATAATTGCCTCATCAGTTGGCTGTTGCATAATGGTGCCTTAGGATTGTAATTTACCTTGCGGCTGTTCGTCTAACCATTTTTTCTCAATGAGGTAAGACACGATTAAGCCCAGGCCTCCAAAAATACTTAAACTGCCAAAGTACACAGCTACACTTTGTTCTCTACGCAGATAAAGGTTTACTGTAGTAAATAAGGCAACCAGAAGGCCAATACCCAGCCCAACCAATAATAACCCTATCTTTAAACTTAAAAATGGCTTAGGTGCAGAAATTCTGGATTTATAGATACCCGGGTCAATGCCGCGTTCTATCATGGCCATCTTTTCTTTGTTTGACATATACCTGATGCCAAATATCATTGCCGAGGCACAAATAATTAAAAAAATAAATACAATTTCCGGTCCCATTGTCGTGTGTTTTAAAGGTTATAAATTCAATAAATCTTTTATAACAGCTAAGACTACACGTTTTGAATGCAGGTTACAGGCTTTGCTGATAATTTTAGACAGCAAGAGGCAATTTAAGATTGAGGCTTTGGAATGATGGCTACGGTAAGTCGGCTGATGCAGCTCATTTTACCTTTATCCGTATATATTTTAATTTCCCATACATGGGTTTTAGCACCAATGTGCAAGGGTTTGCAAATACCTTTTACTGAACCGCTTTTTACAGGGCGCAAATGATTGGCATTTACTTCAAGGCCAACAGCAAGGTGTTTTTCAGGGTCTATGCATAAGTAAGAGGCAATGCTGCCCAAAGATTCTGCTAACACCACGGAGGCCCCGCCATGTAAGATGCCTGCCGGTTGGTGGGTTCTTTCATCAACAGGCATAGTGGCCTCCATAAAATCATCACCAAAAGCGGTAAATTCGATGCCTAGTAAGGCACCGATATGGTTTTTAGGCCTGCCATTAATTTCTTCGAGGGTAAAATCTCTAAACCACATCCGCGTAACGTTCTTTAATGATTCTGGTATGGTGAATAATATGTCCCGCAATAATAAATAAAATAGCTCTAACGGTAATATACCTGCCAGATGCCATTCCACTGCGATTTAAGGCTTCCTCTGTTAAAGATTTAAAAAGATAGAGGTTGGCTCTTCTCAGCAGTGAAAACTCTTCGCCCAGGCTCAGTAAACTCCGGGGTTGAAAATTTGCATTTTTAACATAGTCATCTTCTTCAAAACCAGGTAAATCTGCCTGTTCGCCACGGGCAAAAGACAGTAAACGGAAGCATAAAATACGCTCCGTATCAATCAAATGGCCTGCCAGCTCTTTAATAGTCCATTTGCCGGGTGCATAAGCATAATCTGCTTTTTCAATAAAATTATTCAGAAAGTCGGGAAACTCGGTTGCCTGTCTTTCCAATAAAGTTAATATATCTTCTTCCTCTACGAGGCTGATGTATTGCTCACCCCATTGAGGGTATTCGCTAGGTTGTGGTCGGTTCATAAGTGAGACTGCTTTTTAAGATGATGCGGAAGGTAGTACCTCTTCCCAATTCTGATTCTTTAACAAATATTTCTCCACTATGGTAATTCTCAATAATCCTTCGCGTAAGCGACAGGCCTAATCCCCAGCCACGTTTCCTGGTGGTATAACCGGGTTGAAATACCGCATCGAACTTAGAGCGCTGTATACCCTTACCGGTATCGGTAACATCAATAAAAACTTCTTCTTTAGCAAGGTTCTCCACGATATTCACGGTGATACTGCCTTCATTAGAGATGGCATTGGCTGCATTTTTCAACAGGTTTTCAATTACCCAGTCAAATAGGGGCACATTTAACAAGGCCCTTACCTGCTCATCGCCGGTAATGTTAAAGATAATCTTATCGGAGGTTCTTAATTTAAAATAATCAATAAAATTACTGATCACCAGAAAGACAACGTGGTCTTCGAGTACGGGTTTTGATCCAATCTTGGAAAAACGATCAGTTACCACCTCCAGCCTTTTGATATCGTTTTCCATCTCCGCAATCAGCGGGTCATCCTCGGCATTAAACCTTGATTTCATCAACTCCACCCAGGCCATTAGCGAAGAGATGGGCGTTCCTAACTGATGTGCTGTTTCTTTGGCCATACCCACCCATACCTGGTCTTGCTCAGATTTTCTGGCAGAACTGAAGGCTACATAGGCAGTGAGTAAAAATAGTGCAATAACCCCTAGTTGGATATAGGGAAAATACCGCAGCTGGGTGAGGATGGATGAATC
>NZ_JAZQPU010000323.1:0-3142 GCF_045628745.1 Pedobacter sp. | reverse complement strand
AAATTTTCTTCAGAAACCCGCCAGGCAACACTTCCGGCAGGGAAATTACCATATTTATTTTCTGGTCCGAAGTTGGATGAACCATCACGGCGAAAGGTAATGCTGGCCAGGTAGCGGTCGTTATAAGAATAATCTGCCCTGCCAAATATAGAAAACAGCGATCCTACTGTACCTGTACTGGCATTGCTAATGTTTGATGTACCCGTATTCAGGTAATAATAATCCATGCTGCCCAGGATAAAGAAATCATTACGACCACCATTCAGCTGGCGATTTCTTGACCTGATAGCTTCGGTACCCGCCAACAAGTTTAAGCGGTGTTTCTCATTAAAAATGGTGTTGTAGGTAACGGTATTTGTCCAGGTCCATTCTGTAGTATAACCTTGAAATTCATTGAGGTTATTAGAGTTATTACCTTCAGAGAACTCAAGGTTAGGATAGCGTATCGTCAAACCATTATAGTTCTCGTAACGCACACCGAAGCTTGTTCTGGCTGTTAGACCTTTAATGAGGTCAACTTCACCATAAATATTGCCAAAGAAAAAGTTACTCTTATTGACATTGTCTTTAGCCCGGTATAGGAAAGCCAATGGATTTTCTGCATTCCCCAGTTGACTACCACGGCTACCAGCAAAATTGCCATTGATATCATATACAGGAATAATGGTTGGAATACGATAAGCCCAGCCGATGGCACTGCCTTCATCCTGATACTCACCAGGCACATTAGGGTTTACCCCATATCCGAAGCCTTCGGTATAACTGTACTGCGCATTTTCCCCAAATCGCACTCTTTTATCCAGAGCAGAAACACTGGTATTTGCTCTGATGTTATAACGTTTGAAACCCGTATATTTAATGGTACCCTGCTGGTTTAAGTAGCCCGATGAAAAGCTATAAGTAGAGTTTTCTCCACCACCGGCTGCACTGAGCTGGTAGTTCTGTGTAGGGGCACTCTCGGTAATTTCATTAAACCAGTCGGTACCCTGCTGGTTGGCCTTGGTGATCTGGTAAAATAATCCTGGATCTCTACTGTAATTATACCTGGAAGGATCTGCATCTGCAGCAGTTACATTCTGACCGTTTACACTTCCGGCAACCAGGTATTCTGGCAAAATCGGTGAATCGCCTGTTCCATAATTATCACCGGTTTGTGGCGTTTGTCCGGCATTGCGATAAGAAGTGAAAAGGTATTCCGCATACTGCTGCGGATTCATCATCTCCGGGAAGGTACTCTTCCTTGGCGTCTGGGTACCGAAATAACTGTCGAAGGTAATTTTTGGCGCACCCTCCGTTCCTTTCCTGGTGGTGATGATTACGACACCATTATTGGCACGGGCACCATAAATAGATGCAGAAGAGGCATCTTTCAGAACCTGCATACTTTCAATGTCATTCTGGTTAAGCCAGCTTAATTTCCCTTCAAAAGGCACACCATCCACCACATAAAGGGGATCGTTATTGTTGATGGTGGTGATACCCCGCACCCTGATTTGTGGTGTGGAGCCTGGGGCACCATCATTAACAATTTGCACACCCGGCGCTTTACCTTGCAGCGCTTCCACTGCTGTAGCGGCTGGCTGTGATTTTAACTGGGCAATGTTCACCACGGCGACTGCACCTGTTAAATCTTTCTTCCGCTGACTGGTATAACCGGTTACCACCACTTCGGTAAGGTTACTGGCATCGGCCTGTAGCACAATGTTGAGGGAGGTTTGGTTATTGACGGGAACTTCCATGGTTCGGTAGCCAATGAAAGAGACCACAAGTACATCTTCCGGGCCCGCTTTTAAAATAAATGCACCGTTTGCATCGGTAATGGTACCTTGCTGGGTACCTCTTACTTTAATCGTTGCCCCAATAACAGGTAATTTATCGTCACTACTGGTTACTTTACCGGTGACATTTTCTTGAGCATTTACTCCCAGAAACAGGAGCATGCTAGCGCACAAAAGGAAAATCTTCCTTTTGAGACAGAGTAGTTTTTTGAACATAAAATATTTGGTTAGGTAGGGTTAATAGAGGGAAAGATAAATTTTATGCATAATTACTGGATTTAGGGATAAATGACCTGGATAATTATAACTCACTTCTATTATCTAATCTAATTAATTTTAAAAATACTTACAAGTATTTTTAAATATTTTTATCTAATTAATTTATTTAGTATTTATTAGCTATAATTTTTATTATTAAACTTTTGTAAAGTCAAATTTAGCGATACTTTGGCAAAGTGTATTTTATACACTAACTTTGTAGCGGTGATAGCATCTAAAGCTTAACGCTAACCAATAGCAGCATTCAGGCTCCAGATCGCTTCCTTACCAATAAAAAAGAATTTTATGAAAAAGAGTATATATAGCCTTACCCTTGGTGGTTTAGGTATTGGTATCACAGAATTTGTGATGATGGGCTTACTGCCAGATATCTCTAAAGACCTTGCTATCAGCATCCCACAGGCAGGGCACCTGATTTCTGCCTATGCATTGGGCGTAGTAATCGGCGCTCCCTTGTTAATTATGATTGCCGGCAGCTACCCTCCTAAAAAGATATTAATTGCCTTAATGGTGATGTTCACGGCTTTTAATGCCCTTTCTGCTTTTGCACCAGATTATACCACCCTATTTATTGCCCGTTTATTAGCAGGTTTACCTCATGGTGCTTTTTTTGGCGTAGGCTCTGTAGTGGCCAGTAAAATAGCCGAAAAAGGTAAAGAAGCACAGGCCGTTTCATTGATGTTTGCTGGTTTAACCATTGCCAACATTGCAGGGGTGCCTCTTGGCACCTATATTGGTCACCATTTTTTATGGCGTTATACTTTTGTCATTGTCGTTATTGTAGGCATCATCACGCTATTGAGCTTAAAATACTGGCTTCCCATCCTTCCGGCAAATAAAGACAGGGATTTAAAAAAAGAACTGAGCTTTTTTAAACTTCCACAAGCCTGGATCATCATTTTGATGACATCAATTGGTACAGGAGGATTATTTTGCTGGTACAGCTATATTGCACCTTTACTTACCGAAGTAGGTGGATTTTCTGGAGATTCTATTACTTATATCTTGATTCTGGCTGGTTTAGGCATGTTTGTCGGTAATTTAATCGGCGGTAAACTTGCCGATCGCTTTTCACCTGCCAAAGC
>NZ_JAZQPU010000322.1:0-3111 GCF_045628745.1 Pedobacter sp. | reverse complement strand
GAGATCAGAATATTTTGAAGGCTATCTCTAGCCTGTTCATAATTGATAATTTTATTCGAAATCACATTGCGTAGCTCTCGGTAATAAGCAGCGAATGATATTTTCTTAAGCTGAAGGTCATAGTCTGGAAGATAATATTGATTTAAAACATTAGCTCTTACAGCTGACCATTCTTTCTGAGCGGTAAGCAAAGAGTAACCATAGATTTCGAGTCTTTTTAAACATACGCCTACTGTCTGGCGGAATCCCTTGAATTCAAAGTTGCTATCCTCATTATCGTACGCATCCCCCCAATATAGCCTGTTTTTTTCCTTATATGGTCGATATTCGGTGATAAAATCTTCTGGCTGGAAGATCAGGTTGGAAACGTCGTTGTAATATTCGTTTTTGTTGTCATAGGTAGGATAACCTGCAATTGTCAAGTATGAGAAAGCACCCATTTAGATTATGATTTAGGAAAGACTATGTTGCTAATGATTAAGGTAACTAACTTTTTTAAGAACGAGTAACTTTGACGATCAATACCTGCTTTCAAATTTATGCTCTGTTAACGCATCTTCTCACACACTGCTAATTAAGCGTCTTGGATTCTTAGGTTAAACAAAAATCAATAGTTAGTCGTTGCAACTATATTTTTAATACTTGTTTATGAAATTCACACCCCTTTTCATTCCCCACTAGGACCTTAAACAACAAAACCCACTGATATTCAATGGGTTTTGTTGTTTAACTGCGGAGAGAGAGGGATTCGAACCCTCGGTACCCTTTTGAGGTACACACGCTTTCCAAGCGTGCTCCTTCAGCCACTCGGACACCTCTCCAATTCAGGATTGCAAAAGTATAAAAATTTTTGAATCCTGAGCTATATTCTTATTAATCGATAACAGTAACTTTAACCATGTTGGTTTTACCTTTGCGTTCCATTGGAATGGCAGCGGTATTGATAATGATATCACCTTTTTTAATCAGCTTCATATCTTTAAGCAATGCATTTACGTCAAGAATGGTTTCATCAGTACTTTCAAACTTATCGTAATAAAAGCCCTGAACACCCCATACTAAACTTAAAGTATTTAAAAGGTTGATGTTGCTGGTGAAGATGAATGTCAAAGCTTTTGGGCGGTGACTAGAGATTTCAAAAGCAGTGTACCCACTTAAGGTCATCGACACAATGCCCACAGCATTAGTTTGCTTAGAAAGGAAGGCAGCGGTATCGCATACGGCATCACTTAAAAAGCTTTCTGATTTTTGGATCAAATGTTTCTCTGGGTGGAAAGGATAGTTGTTGGTTTCAATGTTTTTGATGATTTTCTGCATCGTTTCAATAACGATTAAAGGAAATTCACCAACTGAAGTTTCACCACTTAACATTACCGCATCAGCACCATCAAGTACCGAGTTGGCCACATCATTAACCTCTGCACGGGTTGGTCTAGGTGTAGTAATCATGCTCTCTAACATTTGAGTAGCAATAATTACAGGTTTCGACGCTGCACGGCATTTGTTAACAATCATCTTTTGCAACAATGGTACTTCTTCCATTGGCATTTCAACACCAAGGTCACCACGGGCTACCATGATACCGTCAGAAACGGCTATAATTTCATCTATATTGGCAATAGCTTCAGGTTTTTCAATTTTGGCAATAACCCTTGCTGTTTTACCTCTTTGTTTGATAATTTCTTTCAATTCAACAATGTCAGCAGCATTACGAACAAAAGAAAGTCCGATCCACTCTACATCATTTTTAAGCACAAACTCCAGGTTATCACGATCTTCAGGTGTTAACGATGGAATAGATACTTTGGTGTTTGGTAAGTTTACCCCTTTTCTGGAAGTAAGGATACCACCATGAACGATTTCGCAAATTACTTCATCGTTATAATTGGTTTCAATTACACGCATCTGCAATTTTCCATCATCCAAAAGAATGATTTCTCCTGCTTTTACGTCCTTTGGAAAGGTGGTATAAGTGATATAAATACGCTCTTCATTACCAATACATTCTTTTGTTGTTAAGATAGTTCTGGTTCCGTTAACTAAATGGATACCACCATCTTGAACCATACCGATGCGGATTTTAGGACCTTGTAAATCGGCCAGAATACCTACATTGTAATTATGTTCTTTATTTATTGAACGGATGGTATCTAAAACTTCCTGGTGATCGGCTTGTGAACCGTGAGAGAAGTTTAATCTGCAGACATCTAAACCTGCGTTAAACATACTAAATAAGACTTCTTTTTTGGCCGATGCCGGACCCAATGTGGCAACTATCTTTGTTCTTGAATGAAAAGGTTTCATTGATTTGCAATTATTATAACTAGCCGACCATGCAGAGGGATAATCAAAAATCCAGGTTATAATCGGCTAATTTTGGTGGTTAAAAATTATTATTGAATCAAATATAGTGTATTTTATACACCTATCATTAAAAATTTATATGATCAGGTTTTCTTTTGACCTTAATTTATTTGGATCTATCTTTGCAGCAACCTGAATACCAGGTAGTTTATTTAAACCACTGATGATGTAATTGAGGTCTTCCTTATCCAGATACTGATGAATAATCATGAAAAAATCTACTTTATTCATTTCAGGAATTAAAAACCCATCGCTGTTTCTGTTGTTTAAAATAAAATATTCGTTATCACCTTGTTCAACATAAAAAAAATATTTAGAAAAAGACAGCGGAGGTTCGTCAATATTGAAGAAAACTTCATGATCTTCGAGTTTTTCGAAATTAAAATGAAGTTGGGTATTGATGTGGTGACAAAGGACATAATCCTTTAAGGATGCGGTAATTGCAATCAGAATGAAATCAAAATCTAAGGAAAGTTTGAGGTAAGTTTTGTTCAAAACGATTTCTTTATTTTAAGATGCGAAATTATAAAAGTAATTTTACTTTACAGTTCGAAATAAAAAGATTAAAATTGATACTGAAATAAAAACATTTGAAATGTGTTAGAATTTATTTTTCTTTGCACTGAATTATTTAACCATTAAATTATAACATTATGTCTGATATTGCTTCAAGAGTTAAGGCTATTATCGTTGAAAAATTAGGTGTTGATGAGAGCGAGGTTACCCCGGAAGCTTCATTCACAAACG
>NZ_JAZQPU010000321.1:0-2412 GCF_045628745.1 Pedobacter sp. | reverse complement strand
GAGATGGCATCAGTGCCTTTGGGAGAATTTCCACCATCATGTTTCCACTGGTGATGCGTCCAATTTAAGATAGATAAAACTTTCTCCTGATCTGATTGATCATTTTTAATAACTTCATCAATCGGGTATTTAAGTCTTAAGGTATCGAAGTATAAATTTTTAGTGTCTTCATAATAGATTTTGAGGTCTTTTCTAGGCTGCGCATTGGAGTACTTCACTATATCCCAAACAAATGTCTTCGGGGTAATAATGGTGTGAGCGGGCAGGTTATCGCCAAGTTTGATATAAAAAGACTTGCTTTGTCCTTTTTGGATAGTAAATCTAATACTGTCCAGATCTGTTTTAAAGGCTACACTTTCGGTTTGCCAAATAAGGTAAAATTTAAGGTATCATGCTCAATTTTTGGCGAGATATTCCAGCCTCTTTGATTCCCATCCTGACCTATTGCAACAGCTGTTTTAGGATGACTCGCTGTAATTAAAGGTTCACCTTTATACAATTTCTGAGCATTGCTTTTGCCGGCAAGAAAAATAGCAAGAATGAGGAGGGCTGAATTTCGCATGTCTAAAGGTTTGAGAACGAAACTATTAAATTCATTCTAATTCCTGATGTTATCGAATAGGTTTGTTACAAAAAAAAAGGTAGCGACTGTTTTACTATGCTTACCTTTTTGCTCCCAAACCAGCGACCCCTCTGCTTAACAGACAGAAGCCGCCAGTTCCTAACTATATCTTTATCAAGCGATTACACTCTATCAAATATATTACCAACCGGTCAATTGTGTTTGGATGCTCTCATTAATAACTCTGGATTTGTCAAATACTCTTATTCGTACCTCTTCAAAAATGTCCAGTTCAGGCGCGCCAAGTTGAAAGGTATAGTCAATAAATTTAACCTCGTTATTTTCCAGGTGAGGTTCTGCCTTTATTTCCTGCTGATTTAATATAGCATCGATCTCGTGCTTTAATATATTTAAGATTGCGCCGTTGTCTCGTGGTGTCAAGTCTATTGCTTTTTCTGGAGACATCTTTACAATAAACAAAAGCTGTCTTAGCGGTTCGATCCTATAGTTCAGAGTAAAACTAAATCTTCGATATTCCAAACATGAATAAGTTCGTCATTTTCTGAATTGTACATTCATGTAGCAAGGATGGGCGCCACCTGATGTATTTCAGTATAAAACATTAGCTGAATTGAATTATCATCCCGGTACTTTACTATCAAAGAATCGAACAGATAAAAAAAAACATACCAAATTTCATCTCCACTTTGATTACCCCATCAGCTACATCTTGGATTGCTTAAAATCTGCTCATGTGTTACTTCCAATACATTGATAGATTTGATTGAGTGCATCAAAATAGTTCCACTCATTGGTGAAAGTGCTTGAAAGAAAGACGGCGAGTGAGGTTAAATTTGTGCCAGGCTGATTGAAAGAATTAAAACCATGACATTATTTTCTTTGTCTTTATTAGTAGCTACCATTGTTGAGCCTTTAAGTTCTCAAAAGCCATTTTACTTTCTTCAAAAACTTTAAGATCATCATCAGACCAAACAGAGACATTCGCTAATTTTTCTCTAAAGTCAGATGTATTAGCTTTTTTTTCTGGTTGTATAACAACGCCAAGCTCTTTGAGGATCTGTTTCACCAGTGAGCTTTTTGTTTCGGGGATATTGATGATCAACCTTTCCATATTCAAATTTACAAATATTCAGGACAATAAGTATGCAAAATTATTTGGTGTGTGCCCAATTTGTTAAAGCCTACCTCGAGAACGACCGTGAAATTTTTAAAATGGTTTGCTTATTTTTAAAATGACGTTTAACAGCATACCACCATGCGATGTAGGCAAAAACAACCTAAAGCGCAGTAGTTTGATCAACACTATCCGGCTAGCCCGACATTAAATAGCATTTATCTCAGAAATGGAGAACCTTTCTGAGAACTTATCAAAGGAAGGCTTCAAGATTTTCTTACAAGTCACTTCCCGAGTCAGTGTTGATGTATGTAAATTTTCGCATCAACTGTTGCCATTTTCTAACCTTAAAAATTGAGTGTTCGGATACCGGAGGCCCTAAATAACGGGATTTTTCTCGTTAAATATTTGTAAAGGTTTTTCATTAAGTTCTGCAGCTTTTGCTGAAAACCTAGCGAAAAATGGCAAAGTTGGGATCAATGCCAAATGTTGTGGCGTTAGGAACTTCCTGTTTTGGAAATAAAAAACCCCATTCCTATTAGCTAGAAATGGGGTTTTTATGTGATTTTCGGTCTTGAAAATCTGAGCTCCCGAAGCTGGGCTCGAACCAGCGACCCTCTGATTAACAGTCAGATGCTCTAACCAGCTGAGCTATTCGGGATCCTTTTCCCCTCCGCGACTAGACTCTGATTTGAAGCAAGCCTTGATCGTTTTG
>NZ_JAZQPU010000320.1:0-7121 GCF_045628745.1 Pedobacter sp. | reverse complement strand
ATGAAAACACTTACCGCAACTTTTTTAATGTTAATGATGACCTTGCAATTATTTGCACAAAGTGGAAATTCAACCGTAACGGATACCCTTTATGGTACAGGAAAGATCTATGTAGTGGTGGTCTGTGTAACGGTAATACTCCTTGGTTTGCTGCTCTTTTTATTTACTGTTGACAGAAGATTAAAAAAAATAGAAAAAAAATCTAGTGCTAAAAACTAATTTTAAACCGTTTAATTACAGTTTTTAAACGTTTTTAGAATTGGTGTTTTGGATACACTAAGGCCATGTCGATTTGCATTAATCGCTTTTTTTAATGCAATTTTGTAGCCTAAGAAAACGAAATAACTAATTTTCATAAAAAACAAAAATGTTAGATATCGCAAACCAGACAAATTTTTTTACAGACGTCTGTAAGAATTTTGACAGTGCCGCACAATTTACCTCCCATCCTGAGGGGTTATTATCTCAAATAAAAGCTTGTAACAGTGTGTATCGTTTTCAATTCCCTATTCGCAGAGGAAATGGTTTTGAAGTTATCGATGCCTGGCGTGTAGAACATTCTCATCACATGAGTCCTACTAAAGGCGGTATCCGCTACAGTGAGATGGTGAATGAAGATGAAGTAATGGCTTTAGCAGCCCTAATGACTTACAAATGTGCCATTGTCAATGTGCCGTTTGGAGGTGCTAAAGGTGGTATAAAAATTAATCCTAAAAATTATACCACAGCAGAGCTGGAAACCATTACCCGTCGTTATACTACTGAATTAATCAAAAAGAATTTTATCGGCCCCGGCATTGATGTTCCTGCACCTGATTATGGATCTGGCGAACGTGAAATGAGCTGGATTGCTGATACGTATATGACCATGAACCCTGGTTCATTGGATGCCTTAGGCTGTGTAACTGGTAAACCTATTGCTTTACACGGTATCCGTGGACGTAAAGAAGCAACTGGTAGAGGTGTAGCTTATGCTATCCGCGAATGTGTAAGTGTTGCTGAAGACATGCACAAAATTGGTTTGAAGGCTGGTTTAGGCGATAAAAAAGTTATTGTTCAAGGTTTAGGTAACGTAGGTTACCATGCTGCAAAGTACTTGGCAGAATTTGGCGCAACCATTGTTGGTCTTTGCGAATATGAAGGTGCTGTTTACAATGCAGATGGCTTAAACATCGACGAAGTGTTTGCTCACCGCAAACTAACAGGTTCTATTTTAGGCTTCCCTGGTGCCACAGAATTCAAAAATTCTATGGAAGGTTTGGAGCAACCATGTGATATTTTGGTTCCTGCAGCGTTAGAAAACCAGATTACTGAAGATAACATCAGAAACATCCAGGCAAAAATTATTGCTGAAGGTGCCAACGGACCAACTACGCCAGAAGCAGAGCTTATCTTTACAGAAATGGGCGGTATCATCATCCCGGATATGTATTGTAATGCTGGTGGTGTAACGGTTTCTTATTTTGAATGGTTGAAAAACCTTTCTCACGTTGCTTTTGGCCGTATGGAAAACCGCTATGCAGAAAACTCTAATACCAACTTAATCAATACCCTTGAATCATTAACCGGAAAAAGCATTCCTGCAGAACACCGCTCTATGTTGGTTAAAGGTGCTTCAGAATTAGAATTGGTTAACTCAGGTCTTGAAGATACCATGATCCATTCTTACCATGAAATCAGAGAAACATGTTTGAGTAAACCAGGTATCCAAACTTTAAGAACTGCCGCTTTAGTTGGCTCTATCGATAAAATTGCCGTTTCTTACATGAACCTTGGTATTTGGCCATAATTGGTATTAAACATTTCATTTATACAAAAAACCGCAGTGAGAGCTGCGGTTTTTTTTTGTTTAAAGATATTGCATTTCTTTTCCTTTCAGAACTATCAATATACTGTCATTAATTTCAATAACAATCTTTGTAGACATTTTAGGCAGGTATATTTTTTATCTTTGGGGTCATTCTTAAAAATCTAACTACAATGAGAAAGAGCGCAATAATCGGGTTAATTACGATCGCCATCTGTGTAGGCGTTCTATTTAGCCTGAACGCAGATACCAGTAACTATTCTACTTTCGCTGAAGCTTCCAAAGATTCAAGGGAATTTCACGTGATGGGCTATTGGGAGAAAGAACAAGGCATGTATTACGATGCCCTTAAAGATCCTAACCACTTTGCTTTTCACATGAAAGATGCTAAAGGCAAGGTTAATAAGGTTGTCTACAATGGTTCTAAACCACAAGACTTTGAAAGATCTGAAAAATTAGTGCTGATTGGTGAAATGAAGAATGACACCTTTTACGCCTCTAAAATACTCATGAAATGCCCATCTAAATACAATGACAACCTTGTGGAGGTTCAGCAAAATGGGGAAGTCCTGCCACAAGACGGACAAGTTAAACAATACAAATAATTTTTAATGGACATACAATTTGTTGGAGAGAACCTCCTTCCCGGTAAAATCGGACAGTTCTTTATTGTACTGGCATTTGCCGCTTCTTTACTTTCCACTATCGCTTATTATTTCGCTACTACTAACCGACAAAATCCTGAAGCAGAAAAATCATGGAAACAGCTCGGTAGACTATCATTTCTAATCAACTGGGTGAGTGTAATAGGTATAGGTACAACCCTGTTTTACCTGATTTTAAATCACTATAACGAATATTATTACGTTTATTTCCACTCTTCAAAAGCTTTACCTGTACATTATATTGTTTCAGCCTTCTGGGAAGGCCAGGAGGGAAGTTTCTGGTTATGGGCTTTCTGGCAGTCTTTATTGGGCGCCATCTTAATCTGGAAAGCAAGAACCTGGGAAAGCAGTGTGATGACGGTTGTCTCACTCTCGCAAGTGTTTTTAACTTCCATGCTTTTAGGTGTGAGCATTTTTGGCGAGCGTATTGGTAGCTCACCTTTCATTTTATTGAGAGATGCTGTTGATCTTAGAGAAATGGCCCCGGTAGTGTTTGCAGATCCGGAGAACTTTAAAAACTACCTTAAATTTATTACTGATGGCAGGGGCTTAAATCCATTGCTTCAAAACTATTGGATGGTTATTCACCCACCAACCTTGTTTTTAGGTTTTGCCAGTATGGTGGTTCCTTTCGCCTATGCGATTGCTGGTTTGTGGTTACGTAAATACAAAGAATGGGTTAAACCTGCGATGCCATGGGCCTTGTTTGCGGTCATGATTTTAGGTACAGGTATTATCATGGGTTCCTTCTGGGCTTATGAAGCGCTAAACTTTGGTGGCTTCTGGGCATGGGATCCTGTAGAAAATGCATCTATCATTCCTTGGTTAATGCTTATTGGCGGTGTCCATGTCATGATTGCTTTTAAAAATACAGGCCATGCATTCTTCACAGCCATCGTATTGGTTTTACTAAGTTTCATATTGGTGCTATATGCTTCTTTTTTAACCAGAAGCGGAATTTTAGGAGAAACTTCTGTACACTCCTTTACAGATTTAGGCATGTTTGGTCACCTGATTCTGTACAATGTAACCTTTTTGGCTATTCCTACAGTGCTGCTGATTATCCGTTGGAAAGAATTGCCTATTACCAATAAAGACGAAGAAACTTATTCGAGAGAATTCTGGATGTTCATCGGTGCCCTTGTGGTAACGGTAGCCTGTATCCAGGTTATTTTCTCTACTTCAGTACCAGTATTCAATGCGGCTTTCGGCACTAATTTCGCCCCGCCAATCGATGCCATTAAATATTACAACCAATGGCAGGCACCTTTTGCCATCCTGGTTACCTTCATTTCTGGTTTTTCACAGTACCTGAAATATAAAAGAACAGATACCCGTAAATTCTTCAGCAGCCTGGTGGCTTCTTTAATCATCTCGCTGGTGGTAACAGGTCTTTTTGTATGGGTAACAGATGTCTATAGCAACCTGATGTACATCTTGTTCTCTTTCAGTTGCATCTTTGCTGTATTGGCAAATGCAAGGGTAATTACCCAGGGCTTAGGTGGCAGAAGCAAACTTGCAGGTGCTGCAGTAGCCCATATTGGCTTTGCTTTATTGTTATTGGGTGCTTTAGTTGCTGCGGCAACCAGTCAGCCTATTTCCATCAACGCCAGTAATTTTATCCCGGTTAAAGATTTTGAAAAAGTAGAGAAACCAGGGCAAAACATGGTATTATACCGTAATGAGCCTAAGAAAATGGGCCGTTACACGGTTACTTATGTAGGTGATACTACGGTAGCACCTAACACGTTCTACAAGCTTAACTTCAAAGTGATCAATGAAAAAACAGGTGAGGTTAGAGAAGATTTCGACTTAAATCCACATGTGCAGGTTAACGAAAAAATGGGTTTAATAGCCTCTCCAGATACCAAACATTATTTCACTACAGATATTTATACCCACATTACCAGTGCCCCGGATAAATCGGAAGAGCATGGAGATCATGAAGGGCATACGGAAGAAGAAAACTATAAGGCACCTCGTATCCTCAATGTAAGTGTTGGTGATACCATTCATACCAGCAGTGGCATTATCACTGTTAAAGCACTTAACTTTAAACCGGTTGTTAAAGATTTAAAACTGGCACCTAAAGACATCGCGGTAGGTTTACCATTAGAGGTTGACTTGAATGGAAAGAAATATAATGTAGAGCCTTTGTTCTTAGTGAAAGGGAATAACACTTTTGATTTCGCCAGAAAAATTGATGAATTGAGCTTAAGGTTAAGGTTTACAAAAATACTTCCTGAACAGAATAAAATGGAGCTACAGGTTTATGAAAAACCACAGCAAGCAAAAGACTGGGTAGTCTTCAAATCTATTGAATTCCCTTTCATCAATCTTTATTGGTTAGGTACTATTGTAATGGTCATTGGTTTCTGTCTTTCTATTATCAGAAGAAAGAAAGAATTAAACAGAGGAAGATAACCAGGGAATCATGAATATAGTCTGTCTTGGTTCTGGAAATGTAGCTACAAACCTTACACAAGCTTTTAAAGCTAAAGGTGCACATATCATACAGATTTATAGTAATACACTGGCTAATGCGCAAGCATTGGCCAGTGTGCTGAATATCCAGGCCATAGCAGATTTTACGGCAGTTAACAGAAATGCCGACCTCTACCTGATTTGTGTGAAAGATGATGCCATTGCTAGTGTAGCCGCACAGCTTGCTGGCGTAAAAGGTTTGGTGGTTCATACTTCTGGCGCTACGGACCTGTCTGTTTTTGAGCAGGTAATTGGTTTAAGCCGTTATGGCGTACTCTATCCTTTGCAAACCTTTTCAAAAAGCAGGTTAGTAGACAGTGCACAGATTCCCTTTTGTATAGAAGGAAATAATGAGCAAAGCTTGAAACAGCTTCAAATGATTGCCGGCTCGATAACGCCGCTGGTTTACCTCATTAACAGTGCAGAGCGTAAACAATTGCATCTGGCCGCTGTTTTTGCCTGCAACTTTACCAATCACCTTTATGCGTTAAGCGCAGAAATTCTGGAACGCAACCAATTAAGCTTTGACATGCTGAAGCCTTTAATTGCCGAAACAGCAGCCAAAGTGCAAGATGCTTTACCCAAAGAGGTGCAGACTGGTCCTGCCATCAGAAACGATGAACTGACCATGCAAAAGCACCTGGAACTGCTCAATGAAAATACAGAACTAGTTGATATATATAAAACTTTAAGCAAAAGCATTAAAAAAACATATCTATAACACGATTACCGTTTTTGCTGCTTATTTTTGAACACAAATTATGAGTATTTATAAATTAAGAATAAACTTCGAAGAAAAAGGTAAAGAACCCATGGAACTTCCCATTGCAGGTGGGGAATCTGTGCTTGATGCTTGCCTTGATCACGGAATAGAATTACAACATAATTGTGGTGGTGTTTGCGGTTGCAGTACCTGCCATGTGTATGTAACCAAAGGAATGGACAATATTCAGGAAATTTCTGAAAAAGAGGAAGATTTTATCGATCGCGCTGTCCGTCCGAGAATTAGTTCTAGACTGGGCTGCCAGTGTGTGGTTATCGATGGTGACATTGAAGTAACTATCCCAGATCAATCAGAATTTTTAGGCCATTAATCAAGAATAGAACAACACATTATGCAAGATAAATTTTCTTTGCCCATCTACTGGAACGACCACGAAGATATCGCCCAGGAGTTATACGAAAAGTTTGGTGACGATTTTAACGAAGGAAAAATTTACCGCATCAGGTTTACAGAATTGTTAGAATGGGTGTTGACCCTGCCTAATTTTAAAGGTACCCGTGAGGAAAGCTCTGAAGGCCACCTGGAACAGATTCAATCTGCCTGGGTTTACGAATGGCGCGATAACCAGGACTAACAACAAAAAACATGTTTCTGCAAAAACTCAAAGAAATTACCACGTTTATATTTGACGTTGATGGTGTTTTAACCAATGGTGATATCCTCGCTTCTGATAGCGGTGAGTTTTTGCGTACATTTAATATTAAGGATGGTTATGCCCTGCAGCTTGCTGTAAAAAAGGGCTACCATGTATGTATCATCTCTGGTGGCAGCGGTCAGGCCATGCAGAAACGCTTTGCCGGTTTAGGCATTGAAGCGGCCTACCTTGGCGTGTCAGACAAAGTGCAGGTCTACCAGGATTTCCTGCAGCAGCACAACCTCCAGCATGCTGAAGTGCTGTACATGGGAGATGATATTCCTGATTATAAAGTAATGCAGCTGGTAGGGCTTCCTACCTGCCCTGCAGATGCTGTTGAGGAGATTAAAAGCCTCTCTGCCTATATTTCCCCAATATTAGGCGGTAAAGGTGCTGTACGCGATGTCATCATGAAAGTGATGAAAGTACAGGGCCAATGGTTTGATGAAAACCCTTCTGCTGCCGACTCGGCAAAATAAGAAATCCCTTACGCAACAAAATAGTTACGCAGGCTTGTTAAACCTTAGTGCCCCTGCCACCTCTAATCATTAACAAAACATAGAAACATATGAAAAAGTTAATGATGATTTGCGGTTTGTTATTTGGTGTGATTACCTTGACTAACGCACAAGATGGTGGTCGCAAAATGATGTCCCCAGAAGAAAGAGCAAAAAAACAAACAGAAAGACTTGGCGAAAAACTTAAACTTTCTGAAGCACAGAAAGCCCAGGTTTTAGCTATCTATAC
>NZ_JAZQPU010000319.1:0-14940 GCF_045628745.1 Pedobacter sp. | reverse complement strand
CGGCATTATTCACAAAAACACTAGTATATTTCACTAAATATTACCGAATATTAATAATATAATCTATTTTTGTTTAAATTTCAAACTAATCAATGAATACTTTAAGAACAGCTGCATTAAAAGAAGCACAATCTAGAATTTCTCCCGAGGTTTCCGCACCATCCACTAAAATTTCAGAGTTTTTTGGATGCAATGTGTTTGACAAGAAAAAAATGAAAGATTTCTTATCTAAAGAAGTTTTTGAAAAATTAAGTTCTTCCATTAACCAAGGTGAATTAATTAATCAGGATGATGCCAACCATATCGCTCAGGCGATGAAAACCTGGGCAATGTCAAAAGGTGTAACCCACTACACGCACTGGTTTCAACCATTAACAGGCACCACTGCTGAAAAACATGATTCATTTTTTGAGCCTAGTGGTGATGGTGCCATTGAAAAATTTGCAGGTAGCGCTTTAGTTCAACAAGAGCCTGATGCTTCTAGTTTCCCTAATGGTGGAATCCGTAATACATTTGAAGCACGTGGTTATACCGCATGGGACCCTTCTTCTCCAGCCTTTATCATGGAAAGCAAAGCAGGTAAAACCCTATGTATCCCTACTGTATTTGTTTCTTATACCGGAGAAGCCTTGGATTATAAAGCCCCTCTATTAAAAGCATTAAACGCACTAGATAAAGCAGCAATTGATGTTTGCCAGTATTTTGATAAAAGCATTACTAAAGTCTCTGCCTCTTTAGGTATTGAACAAGAATATTTCTTAGTAGACCTTGCCTTATTTAACGCCCGTCCTGATTTAGTTTTAACCGGCCGTGCTTTATTTGGACACATGTCTGCTAAAGGACAACAATTAGAAGATCATTATTTCGGTTCTATTCCTGAACGTGTATTTACTTACATGGTGGACTTTGAAAACGAAGCCTTAAAACTAGGTATTCCTCTAAAAACTCGTCACAATGAGGTTGCGCCATTGCAATTTGAATGCGCTCCTATCTATGAAGAAATCAACCTTGCCATTGACCATAACCAATTGTTAATGGACCTAATGGAAAAAGTTGCCCGCAGACATAACTTCAAAGTGTTATTACACGAGAAACCTTATGCTGGCATCAATGGTTCAGGTAAACACAATAACTGGTCGTTAATTACTGATACTGGTAAAAACTTGTTATCACCAGGTAAAACACCAAAAAACAACCTGATGTTCCTTGCTTTCTTTGTAAATACAATTAAAGCTGTACATGAACATGCAGATTTATTAAGAGCAAGTATTGCTTCTGTAAGTAACGATCACCGTTTAGGTGCTAACGAAGCTCCACCAGCAATTATTTCTATCTTCCTTGGTTCACAACTTAATGATGTCTTAGATGAGATTGAATCTTCTCGCAGCATGATCAAGAAAGTGAAAAGCGAAGATTCTTTATGGTTAGGTATTCCTAAAATTCCACAAATTAATTTCGATACCACTGACCGTAACCGTACTTCTCCATTTGCTTTTACAGGTAATAAATTTGAGTTAAGAGCGGTAGGTTCTTCAGGTAACTCTGCTGCACCGATGACAGTATTAAATGCTATCGTTGCTGATCAATTGACTAAATTCAAAATTGAAGTTGATAAACTGATTAAAAAAGGTGAGAAAAAAGATGTTGCCTTATTAACGATTATCAAAAGATACATCAAAGAATCTAAAGATATCCGTTTTGAAGGAAATGGTTACAGCCAGGAGTGGGAAGATGAAGCTACAAAACGTGGTCTTTCAAATATTAAAACTACACCTAAAGCTTTAGATGCTTACGTAAGTGAGAAATCTATTGAGTTATTTGGTAAAACTAATATCTTCAGCGAACGCGAATTGCACGCTCGTCATGAGATCTTGTTAGAAAGCTATTACAAGAAACTTCAAATCGAAGCGCGAGTAATTGGTGAAATGGCGAACAGCATGGTCATCCCTGCTACCATTTCTTACCAAAACTCATTGCTTGAAAACGCTAAAGGCTTAAAAGAATTAGGATTGCCGAAAGAAGCTTTAGAAACTCCTCTTGCCATCATTGGTAAAGTTTCAGACCACCTTAGAATTCTGAAAACAAGTATTGATGCAATGCTTGAAGAACGTAAAGTAACCAATGCTATTGAAGATTCACGTGATAAAGCAATTGCTTATGATGAGAATGTGAAGAGCTATTTTGATGCTATCCGTTACCATACTGACAAATTAGAGCAGATTGTTGACGACAACGTTTGGCCTTTACCAAAATTCAGAGAGCTGTTATTTTTAAAATAACATAAATAATTCATTAGTTTGATAACTTCTGCCCTAAAAAGCAGGAGTTTTTTTTTTGTTTCTATATCTTTGCCCCACATGAGTGATAACAGGTACAACCAACGTGGCGTTTCTGCCTCTAAAGAAGATGTGCACCAAGCCATCAAAAATATTGATAAAGGCATTTTCCCGCAGGCATTTTGTAAAATTATTCCTGATATTTTAGGGAATGATGAGGAATTTTGCAACATCATGCATGCCGATGGTGCAGGCACAAAATCATCCTTAGCGTATAGCTATTGGAAAGAAACCGGCGACATCTCGGTTTGGAAAGGGATTGCACAAGATGCCATCATCATGAATATTGATGATTTGATCTGTGTAGGTGCTACAGAAAACATCTTATTGTCTTCTACCATTGGCAGAAATAAAAACCTGATTACAGGCGAAGTCATTGCAGCCATTATTAATGGTACAGAAGAGATATTGGCAGACTTACGTGAACAAGGCATCTCTATTTACTCTACAGGTGGTGAAACGGCTGATGTTGGTGATCTTGTACGAACCATTATAGTCGATTCTACCGTTACATGCCGCTTAAAACGTGAAGATGTCATCAGCAACCACCATATCCAGAATGGTGATGTCATTATTGGCCTTTCTTCTTACGGACAAGCGAATTATGAAAAGGAATACAATGGTGGCATGGGCTCTAACGGTTTAACTTCTGCCAGACATGATGTGTTTAATAAAGATATAGCGAAAAAATATCCTGAAACATTCGATCCTGCAGTGCCAATAGACTTGGTTTTTTCTGGTAGCAAAGCCTTAACTGCAGAAGTAAAAATTGATGAAAACACTACTATTACCGCAGGCAAATTGGTATTGTCTCCAACACGTACTTATGCCCCTGTAATTAAAAAGGTATTAGCGGCACACCGTAAACAAATCCACGGCATTGTACATTGCAGTGGTGGTGCACAAACTAAAGTGCTGCATTTCATCAATGATGATGTGCATGTCATTAAAGACAACCTTTTTCCTATTCCACCCCTTTTTCAATTGATTCAGGAAGAGTCCGGAACAGATTGGAAAGAGATGTACAAAGTATTTAACATGGGCCACCGGATGGAATTATACGTTCCGCAGGAAATTGCTGCAGACATCATCGAAATTTCAAAAAGCTTCAATATTGATGCGCAGATTATTGGTCGAGTAGAAACAAGTGCTCAAAAACAAGTAACCATCGAAAGCGAAAAAGGTACGTTCATCTACAACTAACCTTCGTTTCATATTCACAGGGCCTGTATCATTTATTTGCTACAGGCCTTTTTTTATCGCTTTTTTAAAGGCCGGTATTTTTCCCTTACATCAGTTGTAAAAGAACCTTCAATAGTCAACTTGAACAAGGCTATTTTACACTGTTTTTTCTCCAAAATTCATTCTTCATTATTTCAATTTTCAAGTTTATAATTAGTAAATTTATGAAGTCTTTTTAAGAGGTTAAACGCTAATGAAGTACCATAGCTTCATCTTTATAAAGTCTAAGTCCACCTTATTTCCAACAAATCTTATGCGATGGAAACAGCGACTATACACCACAAAGAATCTTTCCTGACCAAATATATTTTCAGTCAGGACCATAAAATGATCGCCAAACAATTCCTGATCACGGCAGTTATCATGGCATTCTTTTCACTACTGCTCACCATCATCTTCCGCATTCAACTAGCCTGGCCAGAAAGCTCCTTCCCTCTTCTACAAACCTTTTTAGGTTCATGGGCAGAAGGTGGCCGCATTAAACCAGACTTTTACCTCGCCCTGATCACCATTCATGGCACCATCATGGTCTTCTTTGTGCTGACAGCAGGTTTGAGTGGCACCTTTAGCAACCTCCTCATTCCCTTACAACTGGGTGCACGTGATATGGCCTCTCCTTTTCTCAACATGCTTTCCTATTGGTTCTTTTTTGCGGCATGTGTGGTATTGACCTCTTCTTTTTTTGTGCAGAGTGGGCCTGCAAGTGCCGGTTGGACCGTCTATCCGCCACTTTCAGCTTTACCTACCGCTATATCAGGCTCAGGACTAGGCATGACGCTTTGGCTCATCAGCATTGTGTGTTTCATCGTTTCTTCTTTAATGGGAGGCATTAATTACATCAGCACCATATTAAACATGCGCACTACAGGAATGGATTTATGGAAAATGCCACTCACTATCTGGGGAGTGTTCTTTACAGCCATTTTAGGAGTCCTCACGTTCCCCGTCCTTGTTGCGGCAGTGGTCTTACTCACCTTCGACAGAAGCTTCGGCACAAGCTTTTATTTGTCTGATATTGTTATTGGTACTCAGGTGCTTCCCAATCAAGGTGGAAGTGTGATCCTCTGGGAACACCTGTTTTGGTTTTTAGGCCACCCTGAAGTGTACATCGCCATACTTCCTGCTTTTGGCATTGTTTCAGAAGTTATCGCTACCAATGCACGTAAACCTATATTCGGTTATCATGCTATGGTTTATTCGCTGATTGGCATCCTTGTGCTCTCGTTTTTAGTATGGGGTCATCATATGTTTGTTTCAGGCATGAACCCCTTTCTGGGTGGCGTTTTTATGATCACCACCTTACTCATTGCCCTGCCCTCTGCCATTAAAACATTTAACTACCTCGCTACCCTGTGGCGCGGCAGCCTTCACTTTACCCCTGCCATGCTATTCGCCATAGGCTTTGTCTCCTTTCTAATATCTGGAGGATTAACAGGCCTGTTTTTAGGCAACGCCACCATAGACATCAATGTTCATGACACCTATTTTGTTGTTGCCCATTTCCACCTGGTGATGGGTTGCGCCTCCATTTTCGGCATGCTTGCCGGCGTTTACCATTGGTATCCTAAACTTTTCGGAAGAATGATGAACCCCAAGCTCGGTTATCTTCATTTCTGGGTCACCTTTATTTGTGCTTATATGGTGTTCTTTCCCATGCATTTTATGGGCCTTGATGGCGTACCCCGCAGGTATTATGCTTTTACAGAATTTGAATACATGCAGAAATGGCTCAACATCAACAAGGTCATTTCCTGGTCGGCCGTTGTAGCGGGCATGGGTCAGATAGCTTTCCTGTATAATTTTTTCCATTCTATTTTCTGGGGAGAAAAAGCAGTTCAGAATCCATGGCGCTCCAATACATTAGAGTGGACCACCCCTGTTGAACACCATCACGGCAACTGGCCAGGAGAAATTCCTCATGTTTATCGCTGGCCATATGATTACAGCAAACCTAACCACGATGAAGATTTTATTCCACAAAACATCCCTTATTCTCAAACCATGAAATCCAACGTTCCTTCAGATTTTGAACACAATCCCGAGGCACAAAAAATACAGAAGGCCTGGATGGAAAAACAGGAGACATAAAAAAAGGGTGCCCTTTGGAGGCACCCTTTTTTTATGATTGGTTGTTATAAACTAGTTGAAGTTATAACGTACACCGAATTGCATGTAATAAGTAGAAGAGATGGTTTGAGTAGTACCAAAGCTATCTCTAACAATGTCACCGTTTGAGGTAGCCATTCTGAAAGTAGGTTTAGTTGTGCCACCAGCAACTAAAGAAGAAACGTTAGCTGGAGTTAAGATACCCATGTTTCTTACATATTGTAATGTACCCCAGTCTTTATTTAACAAGTTACCAAAGTTAAATACGTCCATCGTAAATTGGAAGGAGTTCTTTTTACCACCGATGTTTCTGAAAACTTCCTGAACTAATTTAAAGTCAACTTGATTTCTCCATGGCGTTGTTGCACCGTTACGTTCAGCATATTCACCTCTGTGTTTGCTTAAGTATTTATCACCATTGATATAATTATCAAAGATGTCACTTTGCTCAGCAGCAGTGTAAGTTTTAGTGCCAACAGTTAATGGAACGAAATCAATTTCAGATTTATCTTTAGGTACATAGATCAAATCATTTGTTTGTCCATCACGGTTAAAGTCTGAAGAGTAGTAGTAAGAGTATCTACCTTGAACACCACCTTCATAGAACATACTGATGGTAGTTGCTAAGTTTTTCAAGTATTCTTTACGGTAAGAAACAGATGCAATTACACGATCAGGAATAACATTACTTGTAGCACTTAAGCTAGCTACGTTGGTGTTACCAGTGCTGTTGTATGGGTAAGACCATAAGTTAAGGATCTGGTCACCACCACCATCACCAAAGTTTTTACCACCACTTTTAGTATAGGCAGCAGATAAACTTAAACCTTGAGCAAATTGTTTGTTCAATTGAACACTTCCAGACCAGTAGTTACCGCCTTCAGCGTTGTCCATCACAATTGCAGACAATGCATTGGTAGCAGTTTTACTTGGTAAACCTTTACTATCTAATTTATTGATGTATTTATCAACGTTTGCATTAGGGTAGATCATTCTGTTATCTGCATAACCAGCAATGTTCAGGTTAGTTGGATCAACCAAATTCGCATTTCTTGCAACAACTGCATAAAGATCTTTTTGGTAGATACCTTCAACAGTACCCACAATACCGAATGGTAATTTAAAGTCAACTGCTAAACTAGATTTCCATGTTTGAGGGAATCTTAAACCTTTAGCCATTGCACTGATGTTACTTGGAATTGCCGTACCAGCAGCAGCTTTCGTCGTAGGGATATTTGCTGTTGGATCAGGGTTAAAATATGGTGCATCATTACCAGAATAAGTCTGTGTAAATTGCAATAAACCAGCATCACCAGACTGAGCAACGATCCATACAAATGGAATTCTACCAGTAAAGATACCAGAACCACCACGAACTTGTAAAGAGCGATCGCCGTTTACATCCCAGTTAAATCCAAATCTTGGAGAAAAAGTAGTACGTGCTTCAGGTAAAACACCTGTATCAATTTTTTCACCGTTAGCAAAATCTAAAGCAGCTACTAATGGATGTGTTTTAACCTCACTTACATCAGGGAAAGATGGTCTTTCTACCCTTACTCCAGCTGTTACTTTAAAGTTGTTTGATACAGTGAACTCATCTTGGATGTAAGCCGATAACTGTGCAAATTTAAAGCTTGGGTAAGCTTGAGAACCATCAGCAGTTAATGGGTAAGTAATGGCAAAGTTTACTGGTCTTGCATTATTTACGAAATCTTCCCATGAATTAAAAGTATAGAAACCAGTTCCAAAACGTTGGAAACCGTTTTTAGTCGTACTTGTTTCATATTGAACACCTAAAGTAACGTTGTGCTTACCTAATGCCATTGTAAAATCGTCATTGTAAGTATAAGTTTCAACGTCTCTTAAGTTTCCATAAGTAAAGGGCTCATAACCAAAACTGGTCATTGGGCTACCTACAGTACCTGTTGCTTTGTTATCTAAGATGTCAACAAAAGGAAACAATGCACTGTTAGAACTTCTAGGGTCATTTTGGTGAGAGTAAGTAGCTCTTAAAGAGTTGGTAAACTTGCTACCAAAAGATGAAGATAATTCAGCAGCACCAGAATATAAGTTCTGCTCCTGGAAGTAGTTTGTATTAGAGAATGGTAAAGCAAAGTTACTGGTACGGTTATTAGCATAGTTAATGTTACTACCACTTGTAGAAGTACTTGCAGTAAATGGAGATTTACTTTCTACCTGGTTGTAACGGATGTTGAAACGGTGATTTTGAGAGATGTTCCAATCTAAACGTGCTAATAATTTAGTGTTGTTAGATTCGTTATCATATCCTTGGTAAACACCTGGATCGTAGTTATATTTAGAAATTAAATAATTTTTTACAGTGTTCATGTAATCTTCTGTAGGTCTTGAAACAAAAGATGGCGTACCAGTTACACCGTAAGGCAAGGCAGCTGTAGAAGCAATGTTAGCAGTACCTGGAGAGATACTTTTGCTCCACTCACCGTTAACGAAGAAGAATAATTTGTTTTTAATAATCGGACCACCTAAGCTGAAACCAAATTGTTTCTGGTCAAATTTCTGAACGTTAGTAATTTCATAATCTTTAACATTTTTACCTTGCTGATCATCATTACGCATGGTATAAAATGCTGAAGCTGTAAAATCATTTGTTCCTGAACGTGTTACTGCATTGATTGAACCACCGGTAAATCCAGAAGCACGTACATCATAAGGGGTAACGTTTACAGAAATCTGCTCTAAAGCGTCAATAGAGATTGGAGAACCACCTGCAGGTACGTTAGAACCAATACCAAATTGATTATTAAAGTTAGCACCATCTACAGTAAAGTTGTTTGAACGTGAACTTCCACCTGCTAATGAACCATTTGGTCCACCACCTTGTGGCGTTAAACGTGTAATATCATTTACACTTCTGGTAATGGTAGGTAAGTTTTGAATCTGTGTTCTGGTTACAACAGTAGATGTACCACTTTTATTAGAATTCAAAATCGCATTTGGCTGCGAACCTACAATTGTAACCTCAGTAAGGTTAGCTGCATTATCAGCTAGAACAACGTTCAAAACGTAAGGTTCACCTAATTTAAGGTATACATTACCGAACTTTTGTGCTTTGTAACCAACAAAAGATACTTCAACAGTGTAAGGACCACCTACACGCATGTTTCCGATGGTAAAACGGCCATCATTGTTACTGGTAATGCCATAAACTGTTCCAGTTGGTGTGTGAGTGGCTTTCACACTTGCTCCTGGAAGAGCCGCTTGTGCGTCTTTAATAGTACCAGTCATCGATGATGTGGTCACCTGAGCCTGCGCAACAGAAAAAGATCCAACAATGGCAAAGATGATTACTACTACTTTAAATAGTAAAGATTTTTTCATACTTTTTAGATGAATTTTATAAATTTTGTTAGTTGTGTAATTTATTGGCGCAAAGATAATTATTTATTGATCACTCTTTAAGTTTTCTGTGTTAAATAATCGTTAAGTTCCACCTATTTCTTACAGATGATTAACATTTTTAAAATACCTTTAAATTACAGCTAAACAGACCCTTAAAAATTCACATCAAGAATTTTACGTAATACTTTTACTCTTGTCAGCTTAATGGCCTATATAATCAACATTTTTTTTAATTTTGGCATATATATTAAGTTATTCCTTTTAAGATATGAACTACGATTTAATAGTAATAGGCAGCGGTCCCGGTGGATATGTAGCTGCAATAAGAGCATCGCAACTGGGTTTAAAAACTGCAATTGTGGAACGTGAGTCCTTAGGTGGAATCTGCCTTAACTGGGGTTGTATACCAACAAAAGCCTTATTAAAGAGCGCTCAGGTTTTTGAATACATCAACCATGCTGCAGAATACGGTATCAAAACCGCAGGTGCTGAAGCTGACTTTGCTGCTGTTGTTAAACGCAGTCGTGGTGTAGCCGAAGGCATGAGTAAAGGTGTTCAATTTTTAATGAAAAAGAACAAGATTGAAGTCATCATGGGTACAGCGAAAGTGAAGCCCGGTAATAAAGTGGACGTAAAAGCTGCTGATGGTTCTCAAAAAGAGATTACTGCAAAAAATATAATTGTAGCTACAGGCGGAAGATCACGTGAACTTCCAAACGTAAAACAGGATGGTAAAAAAATCATTGGCTACAGACAAGCAATGGTATTACCAGAACAACCAAAATCTATGGTCATCATTGGTTCTGGTGCTATAGGTTCTGAGTTTGCTTATTTCTACGCAACAATGGGTACTAAAGTAACCATCGTTGAATTCATGGACAACATTGTTCCTGTAGAAGACGAAGACATTTCAAAACAATTGTTACGCAGCTTCAAAAAAGTAGGTATTGACATCATGACATCTTCAAGTGTAGAGTCTGTTGATACGACCGGTGCAGGCTGCAAAGTGCAGGTTAAAACTGCTGCTGGTATGCAAACTATTGAATGTGATATTGTTCTTTCTGCTGCTGGTGTTGTTGCCAACATTGAAAACTTAGGTTTAGAAGAAACAGGTATTAAAACTGAAAAAGGTAAAGTAATTGTAGATGAGTTTTACAACACAAGTGTAAAAGGATATTATGCAATTGGTGATATTGTTGCCGGACAAGCATTAGCCCACGTTGCTTCTGCAGAAGGTATCATCTGTGTAGAGAAAATTGCTGGTCACAACCCAGAGCCCTTAGATTACAACAACATTCCTGGATGTACTTATACTTCTCCGGAAATTGCTTCTGTAGGTTATACTGAAAAAGCAGCTAAAGCAGCAGGTTACGAGTTAAAGATCGGTAAATTCCCTTTCTCTGCTTCAGGTAAGGCCAGTGCCGCAGGTGTTAAAGATGGTTTCATCAAAATGATTTACGATGCCAAATATGGTGAGCTTTTAGGCGCACACATGATCGGTGCTAACGTAACTGAAATGATTGCTGAAATTGTGGTTGCCCGTAAATTGGAAACTACAGGTCATGAAATGCTGAAAGCTGTACACCCTCACCCTACCATGAGTGAAGCGATTATGGAAGCTACTGCTGATGCCTATGGTGAAGTAATCCACTTATAAGCTATATTTAAAATACATTTGGAACCTGCTGATCATTCAGCAGGTTTTTTTTTACATTTACATTCCTAACCAATTATTACAGCATGAATTTACATACCATCGACACAGGCTTATTTAAATTAGACGGCGGCGCCATGTTTGGCGTGGTTCCTAAATCTATCTGGCAAAGAACAAACCCTGCAGATGAGCGTAATTTATGCACCTGGGCCATGCGATGCCTGCTCATTGAAGATGGCGACAGGCTGATTTTAATTGATAATGGCATTGGCGATAAACAGGATGCGAAGTTCCTCGGTCATTATTACCTGCACGGTGATGATACTTTGGACAGCTCCCTGGCAAAAAAAGGCTTTCACCGCAATGACATTACTGATGTGTTTTTAACACACCTGCATTTCGACCACTGTGGCGGCTCAATTGTTAGAGAAGGCGACAAGCTCGTTCCTGCCTTTAAAAATGCTGTCTATTGGAGTAATGCCCAACATTGGGACTGGGCGGTTAACCCGAACGACAGGGAGAAAGCTTCATTTTTAAAAGAGAACATCTTACCTATCCAGGAAAGCGGACAGCTGCAATTTGTTGATGACAAAGATGGGGTAGAATTTCATCCAGGGGTAAACATCCGTTTTGCTTACGGCCATACAGACGCCATGATGCTGCCTCAAATTCAATACAAGGATAAAACCATTGTCTATATGGCAGATCTTTTACCTTCGGTGGGCCACATTCCCCTGCCTTATATAATGGCATATGACATGTTTCCTTTAAAGACGCTGACCGAAAAGAAAGCATTTTTACAGGAAGCGACTGACAAAAACTACATCCTGTACCTTGAGCATGACCCCATCAATGAGTGTTGTAGTTTACAACAGACAGAAAAAGGGGTAAAACTAGATCAAACTTTTAAACTTACGGATATTTAATTCTATACCAGCACCTTTAGCTCCATAACGGGAGCTTATTTAATTTCCTGACAATAGCGCGACAAATTATTATCTAAATAATTGCCGGGGTGTTTTTCCTCCTTAAAACACCTTTAAATATCTATAAACTAGGTAATTTACCCTTAATATTCTTTGGAACTATGACAACTGACAAAACAAAGTTGGAATAATATTTGTTGTTAGGATATGATATAAATAAATGGTGTAAAGTGTAACGTTTTCAGGATTTTATGTCCGTAATTACCTTTTAATTCTTACTTTTGCACGTCATAAAAAAACACATAACGAGTACCAAAGCACATAAATGAGACAACTCAAAATCACGCAATCCATTACCAATCGCGAAAGTCAATCATTAGACAAGTATCTTCACGAGATTGGTAAAGTAGATTTAATAACCGCGGAAGAAGAAGTAATATTAGCAAGAAAAATACGCGAAGGTGATCAAGCGGCATTAGAACGCCTAACCAAGACCAACTTACGTTTCGTAGTTTCTGTAGCTAAACAATATCAAAATCAAGGATTAACCTTAGGTGACTTAATAAACGAAGGAAACCTGGGCTTAATTAAGGCTGCAAAGCGTTTTGATGAAACCAAAGGTTTCAAATTTATCTCTTATGCGGTTTGGTGGATTCGTCAGTCTATTTTACAAGCTATTGCTGAGCAAAGTCGTATTGTGCGCTTACCTTTAAACCAGGTAGGTTCCCTAAGTAAAATCAGTAAAGCTTTCTCTAAGTTAGAGCAGGAATTTGAACGCGAACCTTCTCCGGAAGAGTTAGCTGACATCCTGGAAACTACTGTAGATAAAATATCTGACACTTTAAGTAACTCTGGTCGTCACGTCTCTATGGATGCACCATTTGTGCAAGGTGAAGAAAATACTTTGTTAGATGTGTTGGAAAATCATGAGCCGAATACAGATAGCAGCTTAATTAATGAATCACTTTCTGAAGAAATCAAACGTTCTCTTTCTACGCTTACTGAACGTGAGCGTGAAATTATCGTTCTTTTCTTTGGCTTAAGCACTAACCACCCTTTATCTTTAGAAGAGATTGGGGAGAAATTTAACTTAACACGTGAACGTGTACGTCAGATTAAAGATAAAGCTTTACAACGTCTACGTCATACTTCAAGAAGTAAAATCCTTAAATCTTATTTAGGATAATACATTACATAAGGCCACTCAGGTATACCCTTTCATAAAGAGGTTGATTATTAAAATGATCAACCTCTTTTTATTTTATTAGCTTAGAAAAGCTATAGCTCCCTACATTCTTCCTTTCAACAATCGCTAGACAATGATTGTTAAATCAACAAAAAAATCCTCATTTCTATTGTTTTAAATGATGCCGGTCATTTATAGATGGTTACGTTCTAGTCGGCAAATCAATTTTGATTTAGTTTTTGTAATCCTGTAAGTTTTTTAAAAATGATGTATTAGAGTCATAATTTAATGATATATTAGATCATTGGAATGTCATAAACATTAAAGATACCAGTAAAACTAACTTTCCCCCAGACATGAGAATTTATTTATTATTGCCTCTGGCACTTCTTTTCAGTTGCAGCACAGTGAAGAATTCAAATTCTAACGCTCAAAATGCGTCACAACTAATCAAGGACCTAAAAGAACTTTCTTCAGATACCTACCAAGGCAGAAAAACAGGTACTAAAGGGGCTGAACTGGCCAGGAGTTATATTGTTAAACGTTTTAAAAGCATAGGATTAAAGTCTTTCGCTTCGCTACCTAATTACGAACAAAGCTTCAGCTTTAAAGACATGAGCGGCAATAATGTCAGCGGTAAAAACGTGGTAGGTTATATACCCGGAAAAACAGATGAAGTCATTGTACTTTCAGGTCATTATGATCATTTAGGCGTGCTTGACAATGAAATTTATAACGGTGCGGACGACAATGCATCGGGCATCGCTGGCTTATTAAAAATTGCTGCCCATTACAAAAAAGCTAAGCCCAATTACACCCTTGTATTTGTAGCCTTTGATGCAGGAGAACAAGGCTGGAAAGGCTCTTCAGCATTTGTTGCACAGCCACCATTCAACCTGGCGAAGATTAAATTAAACATTAACTTAGACATGATCAGTCATAATGACAAAGGTCAGCTCTTTGCCGCGGGAACCTATAAATTCCCTGAGTTAAGAAAATACATTGTACAAAGTAACCCAGAGTTGAGGATATTATTCGGGCATGACAACCCCAAACAAAAAGTAGATGACTGGACCAACCAAAGTGACCAGGGTGCTTTTGACGCAAAAAATATTCCCTGGATTTATTTTGGCGTGGAAGATCATAAGGATTACCATAAAGCCACAGATAAATTTGAGAACATCAACCAGCCTTTCTTTATCAATGCTGCCAATGCCATCCTTGAGATAGTGGATAACATTGACAGACAAGGTGCTTTACAAGCCGTGTTCAGAGAAAAAGTGCAAATGAAAAAGCAATAACAGCTTTTAATTTTTCAAGTGATGTCTGGTTTCAATCATGCCGGTAAACTGCTCTTTATTTTTTGCCGTTGAAAGCAAGCCTAAAGAAGAGGCTACAGCCACTTTTTTACCACGAATACTCATCGTTGCATTGGAGGAAGTTACTGCCATAGCCGGTGCTAAAATCTCTAATGCTGCTTTTGTATAGCTCTCCAGAGGATCGCCGAAGTCATGTGTTGCATCATCATATAAAGCATTGGTATTTACATCTATTTTATCCGGCGTAAAACCAGCATAATAACCGCCCTCATCCTTTGAATTTTTGCTTTCAAACATCGACATATAGACATCGTATTTGTTTTCCAGTCTGATAGGGAAAAAGCCTACGGGTTTGCCATAAGTAGTTTTACCAACCAATTTTACATTAACAAAAGGTTTAAGGCTATTGATCACCAGCTCACTTGCAGAAGCGGTGCCACCGGAGACCAGAAAAACAACATTCGCCACCTGTGTTAAGTTCCCTTTCTTACTAAAAATAGTCGTTTGCCTTGCTACAGAAAAATCAACATCAGCATAAGTATCACTTTTGCCATCCTTATCCTGATCCTGAGGCTTGTCGTTTTCATCCAATAATAGCTGGTGAGAAAGAATGGTGGCCTTATTCTCCCTCATCGTTTGGTTATAATACTCTTTAAACATCGTACCGGTAGCCGTAGAAGGCGCAATTAAATTGATGAGGTGTTCGGCTGTTTCTACATAACCGCCACCATTATAACGAAGATCAATAATTAAATCACTCACACCATCAGCGGCATATTTAGCAAATGCG
>NZ_JAZQPU010000318.1:0-62843 GCF_045628745.1 Pedobacter sp. | reverse complement strand
CCCTAAGATGGCGCCCTACATTTTCATGGAGCGTAATGGAATCCACATTATAGATTTAAACAAGACTTTAACTAAAACTGAAGAAGCTGCTTCTGCGATTAAACAAATCGTAAAATCTGGTCGCAAGATCTTATTTGTAGCTACTAAAAAACAAGCTAAAGAAATTGTTGCTGAACAAGCAAAAAAAGTAAACATGCCTTTCGTAACTGAACGTTGGTTAGGTGGTATGTTAACTAACTTTCAAACTGTACGCAAGTCCATCAAAAAGATGTCTAACATCGATAAGATGACTAAAGATGGTACTTATTCGATTCTTTCTAAAAAAGAACGTTTAATGATCCAACGTGAGCGTATCAAATTAGAAAGCTTATTAGGTGGTATTGCGGACTTAAACCGTTTACCAGCTGCTATCTTTTTAATTGACGTTAAAAAAGAACACATCGCCGTTAGCGAAGCGTTGAAATTAAACATTCCAACTTTTGCAATGGTAGATACGAACTCTGATCCTTCAAACATTGATTTCCCTATTCCAGCGAATGATGATGCAACTAAATCTATCTCTTTAATTACTGATGTTATCATCAAAGCAATTGAAGAAGGTTTAGATGAGCGCAAACGTGAGAAAGACGATGAAGCTGAAAAAGAAGCTGTTGCTGCTAAAGCTGCTGCTGATGCTCCGGAAGTTAAAGAACCAGGAGAAAGAAAAAGAAAAGTGAATGCTGATACTGAAGAAGGTACAAGCGAAGCGTAAATAAATAGATAATGGGTTGTGTATTGTGTGTTGGAGGGAATACTGACGACTATCAATATACAACCCATCATTTTTTAACCAAAATTTAAAACATATAAAATGTCATTACAAATCACTGCTGCAGATGTAAATAAATTACGCCAACAAACCGGTGCCGGTATGATGGACTGCAAAAAAGCATTAACAGAAGCAAACGGCGATTTTGAAGCAGCCGTTGATTACTTACGTAAAAAAGGTGCTAAAGTTGCCGCTAGTCGTCAGGATCGTGATTCTAACGAAGGTGTTGTTATCGCTAAAGCTACAGCAGACGGAAAACGTGGTATTGTGATTGAATTAAACTGCGAAACTGATTTCGTAGCTAAAAATGCTGATTTCGTTGCCTTAGGTAATAAATTTGCTGACTTAGCGATTGAAAAAAACCCAGCTAGTTTAGAAGAATTATTAGCACTTGAAATTGATGGTACTAAAGTTTCTGATATCATTGTTGAAAACACTGGTAAAATTGGTGAGAAAATTGGTATCTCTAAATTTGAAACTGTTACAGGTGAAAAAGTTGTTCCTTACATCCACGGTAACTACCGTTTAGGTGTTTTGGTTGCTTTAAACCAAGACGTTGCTGGTGTTGACGAAGCAGGAAAAGATGTTGCTATGCAAATTGCTGCAATGAACCCTGTTGCTTTAGATAAAGATGGCGTTGATTCAACTACCATTGAGCGTGAAACTGAAATCGCTAAAGAACAAATCCGTGCTGAAGGTAAACCAGAAGCAATGATTGAAAAAATCGCTGCTGGTAAATTGAATAAATTCTACAAAGACAATACTTTGTTGAACCAGGAATTTGTTAAAGATTCATCTAAAGATGTTCGTAAATTCTTAAACGATACAGCTAAAGATTTAACTGTTACTTCATTCAAGCGTGTACAATTAGGCGCTTAAGCTTTAATTGAGCTCAACTTATAAAATGTAAAAAAGTCCCACAAGGGACTTTTTTTATGCCTTATATTTAGGATTATTAAATCTCCCTTCATGTTAGCCATCCGCAATTGCAAATTTTTTGTAGACCACCAATTACTCACCAATCAAACCGTATGGATAGAGGACGGTAAAATCAAGAATTTCAACCACACTGAAATTACAACTGATCACCAGGTAATCGATGCCCAGGGCCAATATTTAAGTCCGGGTTTTATAGATCTGCAGATTTATGGAAGTGGGGGTAATCTATTTTCTGCTTACCCTACGGTAGAAACACTGCGTCAAATGGATGCTGATTTAATCAGCAAAGGAACTACTGGTTTTCTGGCTTGTTTAGCCACCAACACCATGGAGGTTTTTTACCAGGCCATTGATGCTGCTAAAGCTTATAGAAAGGATGCAAAGGCTTTTATAGGTTTACATTTAGAAGGTCCTTTTCTGAATCCAAAAAGAAGAGGCGCACATATAGAATCCTTAATTTGCAAGGCAGAGCTGCAGGAAGTAAAGAAATTAATAACCTATGCGGAGGGCACAGTTAAAATGATGACGCTTGCAGCAGAGCTGCAGGATGAAGAAGTGATCCAATATTTACTGCAACAGGGAATTATTTTATCTTTAGGCCATAGTGATGCTACTTTTGAAGAGGCTAATGCAGCCTATGCACAAGGATTTAGCACCACCACACACTTGTTTAATGCTATGCCTTCCATCCACCACAGGGCACCCAATTTACCTGTTGCCGTACTTAATCACCCTACCGCCATGGCAAGTGTCATTGCCGATGGCCATCATGTTCATTTCGAAGTGGTAAAAATGGCTTCTCAACTGATGAAAGAACGCCTGTTTCTGATTTCAGATGCCGTTTCTACCTGCCATATCGGCCCTTATCAGCACCGTTTAAAAGATGGAAAATTTGTGACTGCTGATGGTACTTTATCAGGGTCAAACATCACCATGCTGAATGCAGTGTGCAATTGCGTCCAGCATTGCAGCATTCCAATTTCCATGGCCATCAATATGGCTTCATTGCAACCATCAAAGCTGCTTAAAAAAGAGGCATCTTCAGGCTCCATTGCCGTAGGAAAAGCAGCAGATTTACTCCTCTTTAACGACGATTTTAAGTTGCAAAGGGCATTTGTTGCCGGAGTTGAACATTTGATCGCTAATAATTAAAACAAATAGCTATTTTTGAACTCATGAAGTATAAAAGGATCCTTTTAAAGTTAAGCGGCGAATCGCTGATGGGCGATAAGCAATACGGAATTGACAATGAGCGTGTTAGGCAGTATGCAGAGGATATTAAAGCAGTTCATGCCCGGGGGCTTGAAATAGCTATTGTAATTGGCGGAGGGAACATATTCAGAGGTTTAAGTGCAGAAAAGTCTGGAATGGACCGTGCACAGGCCGATTATATGGGTATGCTGGCTACAGTAATCAACAGCATGGCTTTGCAAGATGCTTTAGAAAAAGTAGGCTTAAAAACCCGCTTGCTTACCGCTATTAAAATGGAACAGATCTGTGAGCCTTTTATTCGCCGCAGAGCCGTTAGACACTTAGAAAAAGGCCGTGTGGTTATCTTTGGTGCCGGTACTGGAAATCCTTACTTCACGACAGATTCTGCAGCTGCTTTAAGAGCCATTGAAATTAAAGCTGACGTGGTTCTAAAAGGAACCCGTGTAGATGGAATTTATACTGCTGATCCTGAAAAGGATACTACTGCCACCCGTTACTCTCAAATTTCTTTCAAAGAAGTTTATGCTAAAGGGTTAAATGTAATGGATATGACTGCTTTTACACTTTGTGAAGAGAATGAACTTCCTATTATTGTGTTCGACATGAATAAAGCTGGTAATTTTATGAAAATTGCGGAAGGCGAGGAAATCGGAACACTGGTAAAAGTATAATTTAAAATAATTATTAATTTGCACAAACAATACAGATTATGAATGACCTCATAAAGAAACAATTACAAGATGCACAGGCAACAATGGATAAGGCAATTCTTCATTGTGAGTCTGAGTTGACTAAGCTTCGTGCTGGTAAGGCTTCTGCAGGGATGCTTGATGGCATCATGGTAGATTACTACGGCAACCCAACTCCTTTGAGTCAAGTGGCTAGCATCAACACACCAGATGCACGTACTTTGCTGATTCAACCTTGGGAGAAAGCTTTATTAACCCCTATTGAGCGTGCCATTATGGAAGCTAATATTGGCATTAACCCACAAAACGATGGTATCATCATTCGTCTTGTAGTGCCGCCTTTAACTGAAGAACGCAGAAGGGAATTAGTGAAAAGAGCTAAAGAAGAAGCTGAAAGAGGTAAAATCGCTATCCGTAACATCCGTAAAGATGCGAACGAAAAGATCAAAAAATTGAAGGGTGATGCTGTTTCTGATGATGAAATCAAAACTGGTGAAGCAGAAGTTCAAAAGATTACCGATGTTTATATTGTAAAAGTTGATAAACATATGGAAGCAAAGGAGAAAGACATTATGACGGTATAATCATCCGTTTATAATCTTTATATAATAAAAAGGGAATATGGTGAAAGCTATATTCCCTTTTTCTATTTTTGCTTTTCATGAATCTACTTTTTTCGTACCTCAAAAAACACCAATGGGTAGTTGTGCTAGCCTTGGTCCTTGCCGCCATCAACATAGGTTTTTCTTTACTTGATCCTTATATTACCGGAAGAATTGTTGATCGGTTTATTGAAAAAAAAGATGAACTCAGCAGGAGTGAGTTTGTCTGGGGGGTGCTGAAGCTGGTAGGATTAGGAATTGGTGCCGCCATGGTTTCCCGGATTGCCAAAAACTTCCAGGATTATTTTACCAGTATCATTGTCCAAAAAGTAGGGGCCCGCATGTATGCTGATGGCTTAAAGCACTCCTTGGAGCTGCCATACCAGGTTTTTGAAGACCAGCGGAGTGGTGAAACCTTAGGCATCTTGCAAAAAGTACGTCTCGACTGTGAGAAATTCATTACTTCTTTTATCAGCGTTATTTTTGTGAGCTTAATAGGAATGGTCTTCGTTATTGTCTATTCTTCTTCTGTCAGCTATAAAGTTACCCTGATTTATTTTTCTGCCATCCCTATCATCAGCTTTGTGAGCTGGTTTTTAAGTAAAAAAATCAAAACCATCCAAAGGGTAATCATTGGCGAAACCACTGCTTTGGCGGGTTCTACCACCGAATCTTTAAGGAACATAGAATTGGTGAAGAGCCTTGGCCTGGTAAACCAGGAAATTGAAAGGCTCAACAAAACCACTTATCAGATCTTAGCCTTAGAGCTCAAAAAGGTTAAATATGTACGCAGTATGAGCTTTGTGCAAGGTACCACTGTAAATTTTGTACGAAGCTCCATGGTTGTGGTGTTACTCATCCTGATCTTTGAAAATACCATTTCACCGGGCGAATATTTTTCTTTCCTCTTTTACTCTTTCTTTTTATTTGGCCCCCTGCAGGAGCTTGGTAACGTTATTTTATCATGGCGAGAGGCCGAAGTATCACTGGGTAATTTCAAACGGATTCTGAGCACCCCTATAGATCAAAAACCTGTAAACCCTGTTCAGCTGGAGAAAATCAGCAAGCTTTCTTTTGAAAATGTCAACTTCCGTCATTTAACAGGAAAAAGCAATGCTTTGAATAACATCAGCTTTAACTCTTTTAAAGGAGAAACCATTGCCTTTGTTGGCCCTTCAGGGTCTGGTAAAACTACCCTTGTTAAGTTATTAGTAGGACTATATCAGCCAAAAGAAGGACAGGTATTATACAATGAGATTAGTAGTGATCAGATAGACCTTGACCAGTTGCGTGAAAAAATTGGTTTCGTTACCCAGGATACGCAATTGTTTTCTGGCACCATCAGGGAAAACTTATTGTTTGTACGACCCACTGCAACAGACGAAGAATGTTTACATGTGCTCCAACAAGCGGCTTGTCAGAATTTAATGGCCAGGGCAGAGAAAGGTCTTGATACAGTAATTGGTGAAGGCGGTGTAAAAGTTTCAGGTGGTGAAAAACAACGTTTATCTATTGCCCGTGCTTTGCTGCGTAAACCAGATATTCTTGTTTTCGATGAGGCCACATCTTCTTTAGATTCACTGACGGAAGAAGAAATTACCGCTACCATCCGTGAGATATCAGAGCAAACCAGTCATATCACCATTTTAATCGCACATCGCTTGTCGACCATTCGTCATGCCGACCGTATCTACGTATTAGAAAAAGGTCACATCATTGAACAGGGTAAACATGATGACCTGCTGGAAGAGAAAGGTTTATATTATGCCATGTGGCGTCAGCAAGTAGGAGAGAGGGTAGAAATCTAAATCTAAAATCCTGCATCATAGTTCTATGATACAGGATTTTTAACGTGATATATGCTAAAAATGCGGCAGTTAAAGCAGCAAATTATAAAATTCACTATAAGCATCCCGAAGGTCTTCTGCCTGGTTAATGGCAGCAGAAGCGGCAATGCCAAATACACCGGTTTGCAACAAGGGCTTTACATCGTTTAAAGTTACCCCACCCACGGCAAGAATAGGCAAATCGATATTCAATTCTTTTAAAGCTGCCATGCCTTCCTGATAACCATTTAAGCCTAACAGGGGGGCATTATTTGGTTTTGTAGTCGTTATATTAAAAGGACCAAAACCTGCATAATCAACACCTTCTTTGGCTAGCCTCATCAACCCTTCAACAGTATTGGCCGAGCCCCCAATAGTTGTTTCTTCACCGAGCAGTTGCCTTAAAGCTACAAAATCTGCGTCCATGTCCTCCATGTGGAAACCCTGAATATCAGCTTTCCCTTTAAATTGAACATGATCCGTAACGATCAGGGTGGCACCCCAATCGTCACAAATTTCCGCAATCTGGTTAATTTCATTTAACAAATCTTCCTCTGTTTTAGTCAAACAGCGATATTGTATCCATTTTGCACCTGCCTCACAGGCCAATTGTGCTTGTTGCACATGACTTAATTCAGGTAGGTCATGGGTAATGAAATGTAGCTTTTCTATATATTTTTTCATCTATTGTTTGTCTTTGGTCAGAGGAAGCTGTTTGTCTTTGTTTAAAAATGAAGCGCTAACATTAACCCAAACCTATTTCAGCTTAGAACTTCAAATTTAGCGAAAGTAAGAAGTTTGTGCCCGCCTGAGGGAAATAAAAGTTCTCCCTGGTGGTTACACCCTGGTATATAGATCCGTAGGTGTAGCCATTGCTTTCGTACTTTTTATTAAACACATTGTTCACCAGCAAGCCCAGGTTTACCTTTTTAATGCCAAAGGCCGTAAAATCATATCCCGTACGCAGGTTACTTACAAAATAGCCTTTCAGCTTTCTGGTCTCCTCCTGTGTATTATCTAAATACTGTTTACTCACGTATTTGTTTTGCAGGGCAATGGCAAAGCCAGTAAAGGGTTGATAAGCCAGTTCAGCAAATAATACTGCCGAAGGAGAGAAGCTGATAGCTGTACTTTTATAATTTGTTTCTACCGTATTAGTGATGTTCCCATCATCATCGTACTCATACAAGTAATCAACATAGTTGCTGATTTTATTTTTGCTGAAGGCCGCATTGGCATTTAAAATCAGCTTGCTGCTTAAAGTATATGCAGCATCAAGTTCTACACCAATTCTATAGCTGTCCTCTACATTCTGCCTCATGGAAGCACCTACGTCATTGATTTTGCCCGTAACCACCAATTGGTCTTTATAAAACATGCCATAAGCATTTACACCTGCATTCAGGTTTCCACTATTGATGCGATAGCCCAGTTCGGTGTTATATAAACGTTCGGGCCTTGGAAATAATCCCGGGTTGGCACTCACATAATCATCACGCTTTGGCTCTTTATTGGCTACACTTAATGATAAATAGACATTGCTTTTGTCATTGACGAAAAACGTCGCCCCAACTTTAGGGTTAAAGAAATCCATTTTATCTTGCAGGTCAAGGAAATTCAGTTTATTCTCTGTGCCCAGCACCGCGTAGTTAATGCTACGGTATTGCAGGTCTGCAAAGAGACTTACTTTTTCCGTCGGACTATAACTCACTTTACCGTACACATTGAAATCTGTTTTATCACCCTCATTGTCGTAATAATGATCTCCATAATTACCGTTAGCGGCATATTGTGCCCAGATGATTTCGCCAAAGTGTTTGCCCTTATACTCATTATAAGCACCGCCTAAAGTAAAACTCAGGTTAGCCTGTGGCTGGTAAACAAAGTTATAAGTAACGCCATAAAAGTCATTGTCAAGCCACCTTCTGCGAATTAAATCTGTCTTAGTGATAGCCGTTGTGCCGGTGCCAACTGGGGCTAGGCCATAGCTTGCCAGTTTTTGGTCCTCTTTGAATTCTTCATAATAACCGCGGCCATCCGTATAATGCAGGGCACCATTAAAAGAGAACTTGTCGGTAAACTGCCTGGCATACAACAACTGGTAATGATTTTGCCAATAATTGTCTGTTTGATCCTTATAGGTAAAAGAGTTATAGGTTCTGCTGTTGGAATTCAATAGCAGCTGGGCGTCGGCCTCACTGAGGTAATTTCTGTCGATGTAAGCTTGCATGCCTGCCACATCACCATTTAGCCGTGCTTCTGGAATACCATTCCAGGCCTGATAGGTTTTTTCTGCACCCGCAAAGACATTCAGGCGTAAGAGGTCTTTTTTACCCTGGTAAGCACCAGAAAGAAAGTACGACTTCAAATCTGCGCTGCCACGGTCAACAAATCCATCTGTTTTAATTTGAGAAAGACGGCCATCAAAACTAAACTTACCATTAATAAGTCCTGAACCTAATTTAACCGTATTTTTAAGGGTTCCAAAAGAACCTGCGGAGTTGTTAATTTCGGCAAAAGGTTCAGCAGCAATGGCGCTGGTTTGCACATTAATGCTGCCCCCAAAGGCACCTGCGCCGTTTGTTGAAGTACCTACACCGCGTTGAATCTGAATATTTTCTACCGAAGAAGCAAAATCAGGCATGTTTACCCAAAAGCTGCCCTGGCTTTCACTGTCGTTATAAGGAATGCCATTTACAGTTACATTGATCCGGCTGGCATCACTGCCTCTAATGGTCATGCTGGTATAGCCAATGCCGGCACCAGCATCAGAGGAAACGACTACTCCCGGCGTATTATTCAAAAGAAAGGGCAGGTCCTGACCAAAGTTGTTCTCGCTAATTTCTGCTTTACTTAGGTTTTTATAAGTAGTAGCAGACTTTTCATTAGCACGGGTGCCGCGAACAATGACCTCATCTGCCAGGTAAGCCGAGGCTTTCAGGTTAAAGTTCAACACTACATCGGCATTTAAGGTAATGTTTTTTACCTGGGTCTGGTAACCCATAAAGCTCACCTCTAAAGTGTAACTCCCTGCTTTAACATTTTTAAACTGGTACTGGCCCTGTTTGTTCGCTGTCGTACCCAGGCCTGCGTTTTTAATCCTGATACTTGCTCCAGGTAAATGTTGTTCATTTTCAGAAACGCTTCCTGAAATGTTAAACTGTGCTTTCGTCCATAGCGGCAAAAGCAACACAGCTAAAGCTGCGATCAATAATTTTTTCAATTTTAAAATTGTTTTTAGTAAAACACGCTATAAGTAGGGGTACTTACAGTTTAGTTAAACTCCATAACTCCAATCCCTCCGCCGGCATTATCCGGATCAGGTGCATACATCCGAACGTTTTTATGTTCGATGTAATGGGTATGATCTCAGCCTGTTTTTGTGTTTTTTGACAAAACAAGGCACCCCTTTTGATGATGCAAATCTATAACTTTAATTCACAATAGCAAATCATTCAATTTTTTAAGAATTTTCCTTAAGAAAATCGTCAACTGCTTTTACAGCCTTAGCAAAGCGATCTTCAATGCCGCTCACCACCATATAGTTGGCGCCTAAGGCTTTTAATTCCTGGTGCCATACCGACATAAAATGCTCACGCATATGAGGGAAATCACGCAGGGGATCCTCCTGCCATGGTAAATCAATATCCATCAACAGGTAAAGGTCGTATGGGTGTTTTGGCAATTCATCGAGTACAACTTGTGGCGTGGTGCCGAACATTTCATCACTCCAGATCTTGACCGTCAAAATGGTGGTGTCGCAAAATATAAAGGCTTTTTCAGCTGTCGCTATTACTGTATTCTCCAGGGCAAGCTGTCCGTAAAACATATTAACTTCATCCTGGAGGGTACAAGGAGTGGTTAAGCCGGCACAGTAATATCGTGAATATTCTGCTACCCATTGCGTATGGTAATGCCGGGCTAACGCTGCAGTGATGGTAGATTTACCCGTACTTTCAGGGCCTACAACAGCAATTTTTTTAATTCTTTTGATGGTGGCATTTTCCATGCTTCAAAAGTAAAGCATACAGGGAGATATTTATCAAAAAAAAATCCGGTAGAAATAATTCCTACCGGATAATAAACCAAACAAACTATTTATGAAGAATATCCTTCCGAAGAAGAATGCTTTTATTATAAGGTGGCGTTAGGCGATGAGCTGAAACTCAAAGCAGCCTTAACACTTACATCCGTAGTTACACCATTTCTTAAAACATATTCTGCTCTAATCCTTAAGCTGTTTCCTTTGATATAGTTATCTAAGAAACGTGAATTATCTATGTCTAGTACAAGTGAAGAGCCAATATTTTCTGCAATATCGTTTCGTGACGCTACCATGACTTCACCGCTGCTACCGTTAGAAATAAAGATTTTTACCGACTTAAACATACCCATACTTTGGGTGTTAGGATTAACAGCTGACAGTTTTGCAGAGGCAATTCTTACTTCCTTAATATAACTTGTTCCATTTTGATTGCCAAATACCTCATCGAAGCTACTCGCTGCACTGGTTGCAGAAATAGTGGTATTTGCTTTCGAAGATGCTGGTATAATTAAAGTTGCAGTATAAGGGAAGCTAGATTTAATGATGGACTGTACAGTTGCACATCCGCTAATTCCTATAGTGATGGCTAAAAATGCGATAATTACTTTTTTCATATCACCCTTCGAACAAATTTTGTTCCAAGTGCAGCACAACTGCCAAACATCATCATTTATTTGGTTGGCCACTGATAATTTTGCATCTTTAACAATACCGAGCATTAAAATCTATCTTATGAAATTTTTTAAAATTGCTGCCTTCATCCTGCTGCCTATTGCTTTATTTGCTTTTAAAACGCAATACAGTGGCGCCATACAGGGTAAAATCTCCCCAATAAATGGTTTTCAACAGGTGCTTGTCATTTCAGGCGTTGACACCCTTACCGTGCAAGCCACCAACGGCAGTTTTAATGTTGCTCACTTGCGCCCAAGAACCTATAAAATTTGGATCAAAGCCATTCCACCCCTTAGAGATTCGGTGCTCAATGAGGTTGCCGTTATTGACAGTGCCACAACAGATATTGGTCAAATACAATTGCAACAGCGCTAAGCGCTTATTTTGCCCCTTTTTACAAAAATGTATCATTCTTATGCTCTAAAAGCTTAACTTTGCACCCCGACAGAGAAGTCGGGACATTTCTTTTTCGTATAGAGATTCTCGCGCGCAAAACTTTTAAAGCCATATGCCTAAAGACACTTCCATACGCTCCGTATTGATCATCGGATCCGGACCTATTATTATCGGTCAAGCCTGTGAATTTGATTATTCAGGATCCCAGGCAGCCCTATCCTTAAAAGAAGAAGGAATTGAAGTTTCCATCATTAACTCCAATCCTGCAACAATTATGACGGATAAGGTCATCGCAGACCATGTTTACCTTCGCCCCCTCACGGTAGATTCCATTGAACAGATCTTAATTGAACGAAAAATTGATGCGGTTTTGCCTACTATGGGTGGACAAACAGCATTAAATCTTTGTAAAGAAGCTGAAGAACGTGGCGTTTGGGAAAAACACGGCGTAAGGGTAATCGGTGTTGATGTTGCCGCTATCGAAAAAACAGAAAACAGAGAAGCCTTCAGGCAATTAATGGTTGATATTGGTATTGGCGTTGCCAATTCTAAAATCGCTAATTCATTCCTGGAAGGTAAAGAAGCTGCACAAGAAATAGGATATCCATTGGTTATCCGTCCTTCTTACACCTTAGGTGGTTCTGGAGGTGGTTTCGTGCATAAAAAAGAAGAATTTGATGCTGCTTTAAAACGCGGTTTAGAAGCTTCTCCAACTCATGAAGTCCTGGTTGAACAAGCTGTATTGGGATGGAAAGAATACGAATTGGAACTGTTGAGAGACAGCAACGATAATGTCATCATTATCTGCTCTATCGAAAACTTTGATCCTATGGGTATCCATACAGGAGATTCCATTACTGTTGCCCCAGCAATGACTTTATCAGATCGTTGCTACCAGGACATGCGTAACCAGGCCATTAAAATGATGCGTGCTATTGGTAATTTTGCCGGCGGATGTAACGTTCAGTTCTCCGTTAACCCTGCAAATGACGAAATTATCGCTATCGAAATCAACCCAAGGGTTTCTCGCTCTTCTGCATTGGCAAGTAAAGCTACAGGTTATCCTATCGCTAAAATTGCCTCTAAGTTAGCTATCGGTTATAACCTTGATGAAATTGAAAACCAGATCACTAAAACTACTTCTGCTTATTTTGAGCCTAGTTTGGATTACGTGATCGTTAAAATTCCTCGCTGGAACTTTGATAAATTCAAAGGTGCTAACATGGAACTTGGCCTTCAAATGAAATCTGTAGGTGAAGTAATGGCTATTGGCCGTACTTTCATTGAAGCTTTGCAAAAAGCTTGTCAGAGTTTAGAAATTGGCAGAGCAGGTTTAGGTGCCGATGGAAAACACAACCGCAGTATCGAAGAAATTATGTACGGCCTGGAGCATCCAAGCTGGAACAGGTTGTTCCTTATTAAAGATGCCATGGCTATGGGCGTTCCTTTGGAGTCTATCCGCAAGGTTACCCGTATCGACAAATGGTTCTTATCGCAAATTCAGGATCTTGTACACCTGGAAACAGAATTAAAAAGATATTCCTTAAATAATATACCTAAAGACTTCTTCTTTACTTTAAAACAAAAAGGTTATTCTGATATTCAGATTGCTTATTTATTGGGTAACGTTACTGAAGATGAGGTTTATGACCGCAGAAAGTCGTTAGGCATTAAGCGTGTTTATAAAATGGTTGATACTTGTGCTGCTGAGTTTGCTGCACAAACACCATACTACTATTCTACTTTCGAAGAGGAGAATGAATCCATTGCTTCCGACAAGAAAAAAGTGATTGTTTTAGGTTCAGGTCCTAACCGTATTGGTCAGGGTATTGAATTTGACTACTCTTGTGTGCATGGTTTATTGGCTGCTAAAGAAAGCGGTTTTGAAGCCATCATGATCAACTGTAATCCTGAAACGGTATCTACAGATTTTAATATGGCAGATAAGCTATATTTTGAGCCTGTATTCTGGGAGCATGTACGTGAAATTATTGAACTTGAGCAGCCTGAAGGTGTAATTGTTCAGCTTGGTGGTCAGACTGCCCTAAAAATGGCAGAAAAGCTTCATCAGATGGGCATTAAAATCATCGGTACATCTTACAATGACATGGATATTGCTGAAGATCGTGGCCGTTTTTCTGACTTATTGAAAGAACTTGAAATTCCTTACCCTAGATATGGTGTTGCCGAAAATGCCGAAGAAGCTATTGTTGTAGCTAACCAGGTAGGTTACCCAGTTTTAGTACGTCCTAGTTATGTTTTAGGCGGACAGGGAATGAGCATTGTCATCAACGACGAAGATCTGGAGAAAGCTGTAGTTAAATTGCTGGGTGATTTACCGGGTAACCGTGTGCTGATTGACCATTTCCTTGACAGAGCAGAAGAAACGGAGTCAGACTCTATCTGTGATGGTGAAGATGTACATATCGTTGGTTTAATGGAACATATTGAGCCTGCAGGTATTCACTCTGGTGATTCATTTGCTGTATTGCCTCCGTTTAGTCTTTCAGAACAAGTGATGAACGACATGGAGACTTATTCTAAGAAAATTGCAAGAGCATTAAACGTTCGTGGCTTGCTGAACATTCAGTTTGCCGTGAAAGACAATAAAGTATATGTAATTGAGGCCAACCCAAGGGCATCCCGTACGGTTCCTTTCATTGCTAAAGCTTACGACGTTCCTTATATCAACATTGCAGCTAAAATTATGCTGGGTGTAAATAAATTGAAAGATTTCACCATTGAACGCAAGTTAGTGGGTTATGCCATTAAAGAACCTGTGTTCTCTTATGAAAAGTTCCCTGAAGTACCGAAGGAATTAGGCCCTGAGATGAAATCTACCGGAGAATCTATCCGTTTCATCAAAGACCTTGAAGATCCTTATTTCAGAAAACTGTATAAAGACAAATCGATGTATTTATCGAAATAATACAAGGTAATTTCACAAAAAAGTCCCGTAAGGGACTTTTTTGTTTGCTGTCTTTTTTAATTGTTTAATCAGCTGCAGTAAATTAATAAGCAGCAGTAAAACGTTGTTGCGGATGTTTATTGTTTTCCATTTCATCTACAATGGCTACAGCTAAATCTTGTACAGAAAGAATAGATCTTCCTTCATCATTAAATACCGGGCTATTGCTACCTAAACGGTAGTTTCCTGTGCGTCCAGTAGTGATACCCTGGTGCATTTCAATGGCCGGACTAAAAAAGCACCATTGCAATTCTTTTTCTTCTTTCAGTTGCTGGTAGTAATCTCTTGCTGCTAAAGCCCCCTGTTTATAATCAGCTGGAAAATCTGGACTATCTACCAATTGGTGACCATCAATTTCTAAACTTCCGGCTCCACCTATAACGATCAAGCGTTTCACACCTGCTTCCTTAACCGCTTGTTGAATGGCTTGTGAGCCTGCAATGAAATCACTGTAGATATTCGGATTGGTCCAGCCTGAATTATAAGCACTAATCACAACATCTACACCTTTAATGCCTTCAACCAGGTCTGTAGTTGCTAAAACGTCAATTTCTTTGATGACCAGGTTGTCGTGTTTAAAAGTAATTTTATCAGCATGACGTGCAATTGCGGTAACCTGGTGTCCGCGGTTTAATAATTCTTCAAGAATGCTGGTGCCAACAAAACCACTTGCACCAATTAATGCTGTTTTCATATTTTATAATTTAAATAAATACTAATAAGTTGCCCAATGTAATTTACCCAAATAAAGCACCGAATACATCTTCAATCTTTCCAACGCCAACCACTTCTATACCGTATTTTTCCAGCGTTAAACCTTTGAGGTTATACTTAGAAATAAAAATCTTTTCAAAACCTAATTTATCGGCTTCAGAAATGCGCTGATCAATCCTGTTCACTGCTCTGATTTCGCCAGAAAGGCCTACTTCTGCAGCAAAACAATACTTTGATGGAATGGCAATATCCTCATGAGAAGAGATAATGGCAACCATAATGGCCAGGTCAATGGCAGGATCTTCTACACGGATACCACCAGCAAGATTTAAAAATACATCCCTTGCACTTAACCTAAAACCACATCTTTTCTCCAGCACGGCAAGCAGCATATTCATGCGTTTGGTGTCAAAGCCCGTAGCAGAGCGCTGTGGTGTTCCATAAGCCGCTACGCTCACCAATGCCTGCGTTTCAATTAACATTGGTCTGGCGCCTTCTAAAGTAGCTGAAATGGCAATTCCACTGAGCTCTTCATCCCTTTGGGAAAGTAAAATTTCAGAAGGATTGGTCACTTCCCTCAAACCGGTGCTGTTCATGGCATAAATACCCATTTCTGCAGCAGCACCGAACCTGTTTTTAATAGACCTCAAAATCCGGTAAATGTGGTGCCTGTCGCCTTCAAACTGTAAAACGGTATCCACCATGTGTTCCAGAATTTTAGGTCCGGCAATGGCGCCATCTTTGGTAATGTGGCCAATTAAAAATACAGGCGTATCGGTTTCTTTAGCAAACCTTAACAATTCTGCCGTACATTCCCTCACTTGCGATACACTACCTGGCGTAGATTCGATATGTGCAGAATGCAGGGTTTGAATAGAATCAATAATTACGATATCCGGCTCAAGGCTTTCAATCTGTTTAAAAATATTTTGAGTTGAAGTTTCCGTTAGAATATAACAGTCTGCCGTAGGTTCATTGGTAATCCGCTCTGCACGCATTTTAATCTGCTGCTCGCTTTCCTCACCAGAAACATAAAGGATACGTTTTTTAGAAAGATTTAAGGCCAGTTGCAGCATTAATGTAGATTTGCCAATGCCCGGTTCACCACCAATTAAGGTAACAGATCCGGTAACCAAACCACCGCCCAATACGCGGTCAAGCTCTTGGTCGCCGGTTAAAATTCTTTTTTCTGTAGAAGATTCAATAGTTTCTACCCTGCTAGGCTGGTTGGCCCTGGTGCTGCCATTGTTGCTGCTTTTCCATGCCGGCACTTTTGCCGCTGTTTTTTCAATGACCTCTTCTACAAAGGTATTCCAAGAATTACAGGAAGGGCATTTGCCAAGCCATTTTGCGGATTCATATCCACAACTCTGACAGAAATATGCTGATTTAGTTTTAGCCAATGTATGCTGATTTAGAACTCCTAATTTAACGCTTAATAGGCGAAATTTCGAGCTATATTAAAAAGGACATTAAATAAATAAGCCTGACTTCAATTAGAAGTCAGGCTTAAATGATGCTTTAAACAGGAGTTACAATTTAATTTCTTCGTCTTTAGCAGACAAGAAATGGAACTCTGTAAGGTTGTACGAAGGTACAGCCCTTATTTTGATGCGTTGACCGAATTTGAAGAACCATTTCCATTTCAGGGAAACAATACCTTTTTTAATAAAGGCTTCAATATATGGATGTACACACAGCGTAACGTTTTTCTCATTCTGTTCTTGCAGAATATACGTCAGGTTATTTTCGATATCATCCATCAGGACAATACTTGCTTTAATTTCACCTGTACCGCCACAAGTAGGACATTTCTCGCTGGTAACGATGTTCATCTCAGGTCTTACCCTTTGTCGGGTAATCTGAACCAAACCAAATTTACTTGGAGGCAATATCGTATGTTTAGCACGGTCCAGCTGCATCAGCTCCCGTAAATAGTCAAACAACATTTTACGGTTCACAGGTTTGTGCATGTCAATAAAATCGATCACCACAATACCGCCCATATCACGCAGCCTAAGCTGACGTGCAATTTCTTTAGCGGCTTCTTTATTTACCTGAAGAGCATTTTCTTCCTGGTTTTCTTTGCTCGCTGTTCTATTACCGCTGTTCACATCAATAACGTGTAAAGCTTCTGTATGTTCAACAACCAGGTAAGCACCACCTGCAAGATTTACCGTTTTACCGAAACCATTTTTAATCTGTTTGTCCAGACCGAAATGTTCAAATATGGGTTCTTTCTGCTTGTAATACTTCACTATTTTCTCCATTTCAGGAGATATTTCATGAACATAAGAACGAATGTCTTCAAATAAACTTTGATCGTTTACATAAACATTAGTAAAATCTGTGCTCAGGATATCACGGATCAACGTAGAGGTACGATCCATTTCTCCCCACACTCGTTTTGAGGGTTCTGCATCAGGTAACTTCTTCATGAAGTTTTCCCATTTGGTTACAGAATCCAAGAGATCTTTTTGCAGTTCTGCTACACCTTTTCCTTCAGAGACGGTTCTAATAATGACACCAAAATTCTTAGGCTTTATACTTTCAATAATCTTTTTTAAACGATTACGTTCCGTATTGCTTTTGATTTTTTTGGAGATAGAAATCACATTCGAAAAAGGGACCAATACAATATAGCGACCCGCTATAGAAAGGTCAGAACTTAAGCGCGGCCCTTTAGTTGAAATAGGCTCTTTGGCTATTTGAACAGGGATGACAATATTTTTGGAGACAATTTCAGAAATCTTACCGGCCTTATTAATGTCAGGTTCCAGTTTAAAATTATCTAATAACGTTCCATTAACGGTGCCATTACGCTTTATTTTTGTCAGCTTTAATAAAGATTGCACTTGCGGTCCCAGATCAAAATAATGCAGGAACGCATCTTTTTCATAACCTACATCAACAAACGCAGCATTTAAGCCCGGCATAATTTTCTTTATACGGCCTAAATAAATGTCGCCAACAGCATAGTTGTTGTTGATGTGTTCTTTATGAAGTTCTACAAGTTGTTTATCTTCAATTAAAGCTATGGTTACTCCCGTAGGAGCTGAATCGATAATTAATTCTTTTACCAAAAGCTGTAAATTTAACGGCATCCGAAGATGCCCCATTAACACATGGACCAATAGGAAAACATTGTAAACGAGCAAAATATACGTCGATAAATCAACGTATATTTTACTTGTTTACATTTAAAAAATAAGAGGCTATTTTTTCTTATTCTTGTGTCTGTTCTTTCTTAAGTGTTTTTTACGTTTGTGCGTAGCCATTTTATGTCTCTTTCTTTTTTTACCACTTGGCATAATTCTGTAAATTAAATATTTTAAAAAATCTGTTTATTAATTATTTACTGAGCTCCTCTACACGTTTATCAATGAATTTAGATAACGTTGGATTTGCCGCAAGTTTTTTACTATTCAAATAGGCTGCAATAGCTTCTTTCTTTTTGCCCAGGTTTTCATAGGCTGTAGCCAGATAAAAATAAGCATCTGGTGAAGGCTTCTGTGCAATAATATCATTAAATCTGGTGATGGCTTTATCAAATTGACCTGACTTAATTGCAAATGTGCCTAAACTCATATTTGCTTTTAAGTTTTTTGGGTCTTTTTTAACAACGTCTAACAACATTGTGATGCCTTCCATCGGCATTCCAGCTCCATTTACGATGGTAATTCCCAAACCGGTTTTAGCATCGTTGCTGGTAGAGTCTAGTTTAAGGGCGTTTCTATAGGCCAAATTCGCTTTTTGAAGTAATATAGGCTGCATTACGCTATCCCTGGTTAAATCAAAGGCTTTCATAAACCTTTCGCCAGCATTTAACCAGTTTTTAAATACTGGTTGTTTGGTGGCAATAAGCTCTAAATACACGGCGCTAGGCACGGGTTGTTCAACATCATCCCATTTTAGGGCAAGCTCCTGTGCTATTTTAATCTTCTCATTTTCACCTGCAGCTTTAAAATTGTTCTCCAAGGTAGTAATTTCAGCGGCTATATTGGAGTTTATTGAATTCTTACCAATTGTAGATACTTCTGTTAGATTGATTTCCTGTATAGCAGCAGGAGTTGATGTTGCACCGGCAGCAGGTGCACTGGTGGTTTCTTCTTTAGGTTTAACCAAACCTGTAATATCTCTTGTAAACAAAAATGCAATCAGCAGCACTACTGCTCCAATAATTATAACTTGTTTAGTCCGGATATTTTTAATCATGATTAAGCTTCTACACTAAGTTTTTTTGTGTTATTTTTAACCTTGTCAACAAATACTTTTGCTGGTTTAAAGCTTGGTACATAGTGTTCAGGGATAATAATTGCGGTATTTTTTGAAATGTTACGCGCTGTTTTTTGTGCTCTTTTTTTAACTACAAAACTTCCAAAACCTCTTACGTAAACATTTTCTCCTCCGATCATGCTGTTTTTGATCACTTTGAAAAATGCTTCGACAGTCTCCTGCACATCTACTTTTTCAATTCCTGTCTTTGTTGATATTTCTGAAATAATATCTGCCTTAGTCATATTCTCTATTATTAATTTTTGTGTGTTAAATATTATAAGTGATTTGGGGTTGCAAAAGTATTGCTTTTTAATGAGATAGGAAAATAAAAGATCAATTATTTGTGCTATTCACCATCAGGGAATTGCAAGTTTTGTTAAAACTACGTTTCAACACCGTATTTTTGCGCATATGAATTTTCAGCAAGAAATTGTGAACTGGTATCAGCTGCATCAAAGGGATTTGCCATGGCGCCATACGCAAGATGCCTATGTCATTTGGCTTTCCGAGATCATTATGCAACAAACACGGGTAGAGCAGGGTTTACCGTATTTCAACCGGTTTCTGGCTGCATTTCCTACGGTTGCTGATTTTGCTGCCGCCACAGAAACACAGGTGCTCAAATTATGGCAGGGGCTAGGTTATTATTCACGTGGCCGTAACATGCACCATACCGCACAGCAAGTCATGCTGCTTTATGGTGGTGTTTTTCCGGTACAATACGAGCAGCTGCTGCAATTGAAAGGTATTGGTTCCTATACGGCTGCAGCCATCTCCTCCTTTGCTGCAGGAGAGTCCAGAGCGGTGGTAGATGGCAATGTCTTTCGAGTGCTTTCCCGTTACTTTGGCATCGCAGAGGCCATCAACAGCACTACAGGAAAAAAGCAATTTGAAGCCCTTGCGCAGGAGCTGATACAGGGGCAAAATCCTATGGTTTATAACCAGGCTATCATGGAGTTTGGCGCCCTGCAATGTAAGCCTAAATCTCCCGTTTGTGAGCTTTGTCCTTTGCAGTTATCCTGTCATGCACGTCAGCACAATCTGGTAGACGTACTGCCTTTAAAACTGAAAAAGGTGGTGGTTAAAACACGCTATTTTAACTACCTCATTATGCAAAATGGGGAGCAGGTTCTGGTTAATAAAAGACAGCCTGGAGATATATGGCAGCACTTGTACGATTTTCCTTTAATTGAAAGTATGGGGCCCGCAGCCTTCGAAGAGGGAACACTGGCTGCCGATATTAAAAATTTATATGGAAATGAAGTTTCGGTGTCACCTTTGATGACCAAAAAACACGTATTAACACACCAAATTATATATGTTCAATTTTTTGTTTTAGCTAATTATATCCTTAACTTTAAGCAAGATACACCGTTTATTTGGGTAAGCAAGGCCACTTTAAATGACTTGCCACAGCCCAAAGTAATCACCAATTTTATAAATGCCTATTTAATCTCATAATCTTTTTTTCCCATGTCAGGTATCAACAAAGTAATTTTAGTAGGACATTTAGGCAAGGATCCTGAAGTTCGTCATTTAGACGGTGGAGTAACCGTTGCAAGCTTTCCATTAGCTACCTCTGAAACCTTTAATAAAGATGGTAAACGCGTTGAACAAACAGAATGGCATAACATAGTGCTGTGGCGTGGACTGGCCGAAGTAGCGTCCAAATACCTCACCAAAGGAAAGCTCGTTTATATAGAAGGGAAACTACGGACACGTTCTTTTGAAGACCGCGAAAAAGTAAAAAAATATGTGACCGAAATTGTTGCCGAGAACTTTACTATTCTGGGTAGGAAGAGTGATTTTGAAGCTGCCCCGGTGGTGCAGAATCATGTAATTCCAAAACATGAGGATGAGTTTACAGATAGGGATAGCGATGCTGGAAACATCCCTTTTTAAGCAAACCTTAATTTTAAGCATAAAAAAAACCGGCTAAATGAATAGCCGGTTTTTTTGTGTTACACAAGATCTTAGTTGATCACTGTGTAATATACATTAAGTTTAACCTTGTTAGTGCCATTGTTAAAAGCGCCAATGATAGACCTGTTAGCAGAAGTTAACGTAGGGTTAATGCTGTATTCTGTTAATAATGCTGGTGCAGGGGCTAAATAAAGGCCATTATCTACAATTTTGCCATCCATCAAATCCTGCAATAGCGCAGTTACAATGAAGGTGTAATTTTTATTGCTGGCAATGTATGAAGTGCCAAAGTTAGCTGTATATCTTAAGTCACTAGAGTTTTGATCTGGAATCAGCGTTCTTTGTCCGGCAATATCATATTGATATAAAGCAATTCTTTGTGCCGGTAAAAATGGGGCTACATCTGTACCTGAACTTAAGTCTACAACAAGCTCTGCTTTGTTGATGAGTACTTTTTTGCCAAGGTTAGCTACAAATTTTTTCAGGTATGGAATGCTGATTTTGTTTCTAACGCCAGACAAAGGTTGTAAATAAGTAGTCTGGTATTGTGTGTTACTCACATCAGCAAGTTGAGTGGCAACAGGCGTATTTGCATAATCATGCTTAATGGTTGCAGCAACAGGGTTGAGTGTTTGGTTAATAGGGAACACCGCAGATACCGTATCAGTTGAAGTAGCCGTTGTTGCATTTTGTCTTTTGTAGTAAACCTGCACAGCAGAAGCACCAGTAAAAGTAAAGAACATCAAACCACCTGTACCTGAAGAGTTGGCTCTATTCAAACTAATTTGCAAGCCTTTAAAAGCCTGGTTAAAGGTTACATCGTTACGCAAAATGTTTGTATCCAGGTTAACAATATTGTTTTGGATAAAATTATTGGTTAATTTGATCCTGATAGAAGCAGGTACTGCAGCTAAAGTATCGGCACCACCTGAAACGATATTAGTAACCATGTAAGGGGTAGTCGGTTTAATTTTACCTTTAAAGTTACCTACTAGAGCGGTTCCTGTTGCCCATTCTTTGTTGCTTTGAAAAGAACTTTCTACAGCGAAATTTTTGGCCAGTTGTTTTACGTCAATACTGTAAACCGAAGTAGTGGTATCTCCATAAAAATCTGTGGAATAAGGAAGAATCAGTACCGCTGAATCTACAACAGCGTTAGTACCAAAGCTATAGGCAGCACTTGGCAAGTTTACGCTGAAAGAAACGCTGGCTTCTGTAGTTCCGAAAATAGGATCCTCAAGGTAGCCAAAAGGAAGGCGCGCAGGGTTATTGGTGGCAGTTGTGCCATAATACGTAGGTTTTACCTCGTCTGCAACTGTTTGAGTTTTAACAGTCAGGCTGTCTACTAGTGCACCCTGAATGGCATTATCCGGATCAAGATCCAGGCCTAAAGTGTTTGACTCATTACAAGAGGCAAAAAGAAAAAGACTTATTAACAGGGTCAATAAGTCTATTTTTGAAAATTTCATATTTAAAATAATAATACCGTTTGTTTATGCTATTGAAACCATTTCTTCGTTCGAAATCTCCTCATATAAATTATAGAAGTTGTCGAAATTTTCGGTTAAATTATAAGCTAAAGTTGGCTTATTAGAATCTTTAACAAATTTTAACACATCAGCATCGATTGTTTCAGCTGCAAAAACCACGGCATCTGAGTAAGAAACAGCGCCTTTATCAATGGTATTGTTCGTTGCGTTTTCAAATACTTTAGTGTCTTCAGCGGTCATTGCACTCATTACTGCCTTTTTGTGCAGGTCTGCATTTAATGTTTCTGTAAAGCAGTTCTCATAAATTGAATACACTACTTTCGCATTTTTGAAGGTAGGGTCATTCTTGTAAGAAGTTTTAATATATGCAGGTACCAGTGCGGTCATCCATCCATGACAGTGAACGATGTCGGGAGCCCAGCCTAATTTTTTCACAGTTTCTAATGCGCCTTTGCAGAAGAAGATCATTCTTTCGTCGTTGTCACCATAGAATTTGTTTTCTTTATCACGGAAAACATATTTACGCTGAAAATAATCCTCGTTGTCCAAAAAGTACACCTGCATGCGTGCTGCCGGTATAGAAGCCACCTTAATGATTAATGGATTGTCATTATCATCAATGACAATGTTCATTCCAGATAACCGAATGACTTCGTGTAACCTGTTGCGTCTTTCATTGATGTTACCAAACCTGGGCATCAGAATCCGGATTTCAAATCCTTTTTCTTGCATTGCCTGCGGTAATTGGCGGGTAATTTCTGAAATTTTTGTAAGTTCGAGGAAAGGCGACATCTCGTGTGTAACAATCAGTAGCTTCGTTTTTGCCATCTCCATATTCGTGAATAATATTATGTTAAAGAAAAGATAATCAAGGGGCAAAGGTAATCAAAATAATAATATTTATCAAGTTCTTAATCAAGATGTTTTGTTAAGAATGGATAAATAACCAACTTTGGCGCTCAATACTTTTAACTCAGCTTTGGAAATAATAAATACCATAGCAGCATTAAAAATGCTGTTGGAGCCTTTAAAACAGGCTCAGCAAAAAATTGCAATTGTACCCACTATGGGCGCATTGCACAAGGGACATGTATCTTTAATTGCCGCAGCGAAGCAACAGGCCGATATTGTTGTGTGTAGCATTTTTGTAAACCCTACACAATTTACAGATGTTAAAGACCTGGAGAAATATCCGCGGCCACTGGAGCATGATATTCAAATGCTTGAAGATGCAGGTTGCCAGGTAGTGTTTATGCCTTCTGTGAAAGAAATGTACCCCGGTGCAGAAGAATGGCATATTGACTTAGGTAACGCTGAATTTTTATTGGAAGGTGAATTCAGGAAAGGTCATTACCAGGGCGTTACACAAATAGTTAAAAAGCTTTTCGATGCGGTAAACCCAGATCTTGCCTTCTTTGGTCAGAAGGATTTTCAGCAGGTGCTGATGATCAAAAAAATGGTGGCCACCTTTAATTTGCCCGTTCAAATTGTAAGCTGCCCCATTATCAGAGATGCCGATGGCCTGGCCATGAGCTCCCGAAATATACATTTAACGCCGGCCGACCGCCAGCACGCCCTTATTCTCAGCAAGACACTTCAGTTTGTGAAGGAGCATTTTCAGCAATATAGTATTCCGGTTTTACTGGAAAAGGCTACGGAAATGTTACAGAGTGTAAATGGCGTAGAACTTGATTATTTTACCATCGCCAATGGAGAAACTTTACTCCCTGAAAGTAATAAAAATGCAGAAAACCTCGTTGCACTTGTTGCAGCAAAGGTTGGTGAAACCCGCCTGATTGACAATATATTGCTGAACTAAAAAAAACAATTCTTGCAAACATTAAACTTTAGTTAACTTTGCGACATGATTATCGAGATTTTAAAATCGAAAATACACCGTGTTAAAGTAACGCAGGCTGAATTAAATTATGTTGGCAGTATAACCATTGATGAAGATCTGCTGGATGCTGCCAACATTATTGCGAACGAAAAAGTGCAAATCGTAAACAATAATAATGGCGAACGATTTGAGACTTATGCAATTAAAGGGGAGCGTGGAACCGGTATGATCTGCCTAAATGGTGCTACAGCCAGAAAAGTACAGGTGGGTGATATCCTGATTATCATGTCTTATGGTTCCTTACCTATCGAGGAAGCTAAAAAATACCATCCTATTCTTGTTTTCCCTGATGATAACAATCACTTGTTGAAATAAATCTTTTGCTGTACTGGCTTTTTGAGAAAATGTTATGCAACCATAGTATATTCAATTAGAATAACTAAATTTGGTTTATTGGATTTTTCAAAAAATAAAAGATATGCTATTTCAACTCAGTGAAGAACAATTGATGATACAACAGGCCGCCAGGGACTTTGCACAAAACGAACTCAAGCCCGGTGTCATTGAGCGTGATGAGCACCAGAAGTTTCCTGTTGAACAGGTTAAAAAACTAGGAGAATTGGGCTTCCTTGGGATGATGGTATCAGAAAAGTACAACGGCAGTGGCTTAAATGCCCTTTCGTATGTATTGGTCATGGAAGAGCTTTCCAAAATTGATGCCTCTGCTTCGGTAGTGGTCTCTGTAAACAACTCCCTGGTTTGTTATGGACTGGAGGCTTTTGGTACAGAAGCACAAAAAGAGAAGTATTTAAAGCCGCTTGCAGCGGGAGAACAGATTGGCGCTTTTTGCCTTTCTGAGCCTGAGGCTGGTTCTGATGCCACCTCACAGCAAACTACAGCGGAAGATAAAGGCGATTACTATTTGTTGAATGGTACCAAAAACTGGATCACCAACGGCGGTACAGCCTCGACCTACCTGGTCATTGCACAAACACATAGAGAATTAAAACATAAAGGCATCAATGCGTTCATCGTTGAAAAGGGAACGCCTGGTTTTACCATTGGCCCTAAAGAAAATAAATTAGGTATCCGTGGTTCAGACACCCATTCGCTGATGTTTAACGATGTAAAGGTGCCTAAAGAAAACCGGATTGGCGAAGATGGCTTCGGCTTTAAGTTTGCCATGAAAACCCTCGAAGGTGGCCGTATTGGTATTGCTGCACAGGCACTGGGCATTGCTGCCGGTGCTTACGAACTAGCACTTGCCTATTCTAAAGAAAGAAAAACCTTCGGTAAACCTATCCACGAACACCAGTCTATTGCTTTTAAACTTGCCGATATGGCCACTCAAATTGAGGCTGCCCGTTTATTGGTTTATAAAGCAGCATGGTTAAAAGACCAGGGACAATCGTATACCTTAGCCGGTTCTATGGCAAAATTGTTTGCTTCTAAGGTAGCGATGGATGTGACTATTGAAGCCGTGCAAATCCATGGTGGTTATGGTTTCGTTAAAGAATACCATGTAGAAAGGTTAATGCGTGATGCAAAAATTACACAGATCTATGAGGGTACTTCAGAGATCCAGAAAGTGGTCATCTCCAGAGATATTCTAAAGTAAAACCATCGCTGTTTTAAAATAAAAAAAGCGTCATCCCGAACTCTTCTAAGTTCAGGATGGCGATTCTTCATTTATAATGTCCTGTTTTTAATCCCTCGAACGAATAAAACTTCCGAATATCATTTGAATAACAGCCACTACAATAGCAAGAATGGCAGCCGCCCAAAATCCGGTGGTGTTGAAGCCTTCCATCATTTTATCGACCAATAAGATCATCAATACGGTAATGATAAAGGATACCAGGCCCAGGGTAAGGAAGTTCAAAGGCAAAGTAAGGATCCTTAAAATAAAGCCAATGGTGGCATTTACCAGCGCTATTAATATAGCAGCAATAATTGCACTTCCAAAACCGTGAAGTTCTACACCCGGCACCAGGTAGGCACCTATTAACATGGCTACAGCTGTTAATAAAATTTCCAAAATAATTCCCATAATTAGTAATTTAGTTAAATGATAAAGATATTGTTCAGAATAGGAGCTTTAGCTACTATTGCAATTTGTTTGTGCTGTACCTCATCAAATAATAAGCCAGTAATGATTAATTTCTCGGCAGATAGCAGCGCAATAGTATTAACAGATATACATCCTGTGGGTTTATTGCAATTGAAAAACAGCGCCACTAATGATAGTACGGCCAACAAATGGCTTAGCGTTACCACGTCAGGGAAAGAAATTGCAGGTAAGGTAAAGATTGAAGACGATCGCATGCTTTTCTTACCTGCGCAGCCCTTTAAAAAGGGCCAGCAATACCTGGTCAGTACACCCTTGAACACCAGCTTTGGTGGCGCCCGGGAAATCCTCAAGGGTAAAATAAATTACAGGCTTAAATCACAGCAAAAAATACTGACGCGTTAGGGGTGCCTTGTTGACAGTTAGTAATGACAGCAGGGTGAGTCCACCCTGAGTCCACACTCAGTCCACCCTTTGTTCGGCGAAACGTGGACTCACCGTGGACTCAATGTGGACTCACCGTGGACTCACTCTTACCTGTAGATAATCAGACCCTAAGCTTGCAATTTTTATTTTAAAAAATTATTCTTATCTTTGCAGAGATATAGAGAATTAGAGGGGGCGCGTGTCCCCTCTTTTCTGTTTTAGCAAATTGGTTATGCAGGTAGAAAACAGAGTAAGAGAACTAGTTGAAGAAAAAATTGCGGATAGACCGGAATTGTTTTTAGTGGAGGTAAAAATGCTTCCAAACAATAAGCTTATTATTCATGTTGATGGTGATGAAGGCATCAGCATACAAGATTGCGCAGCAATCAGCAGACATGTGGGTTTTCATTTAGAAGAAGAAAACACTATTGTGCAGGCTTATAACTTAGAGGTTTCTTCGCCCGGAGTGGGTGAGGCCCTAAAGCTGAAAAGACAATACCAGAAAAACATTGGCAGAGAAATCAGTGTTAAACTTGCGGGTGGCGAAAAGAAAGAGGGTAAATTGCTTTCTGTAACCGAAACCGGGCTCGACATTGAAGAAAGTGTTAAAGAAAAAGGTAAGAAAGCATATATGGTAGAAACCCATATAGCGTTTGAGAATATAACAGAAGTAAAGGTTTTAATTTCATTTAAATAAAAATGAGCAATATTAATTTAATCGATTCGTTCCAGGAATTCAAAGAGTTCAAGAACATCGACCGTCCGACAGTAATTAGTGTGCTGGAAGAGGTGTTTCGCAGTATGTTGCGAAAAAAATACGGAACCGATGAGAATTGCGATGTAATTGTTAACCCTGACAACGGCGATTTAGAAATTTGGCGGACTAGAAAAGTGATGGAAGATGGGTTTTCTGAAGATGACGATTTAGAAATCGAACTTTCGGAAGTGAAGAAACTGGATCCTGATATGGAAGTTGGCGACGACTATATAGAACAGATTACCTTAGAAAGCTTTGGTCGCAGGGCTATTTTAGCTGCCCGTCAGACTTTAGTGTCAAAAGTTCTTGAGTTAGAGAAAGACGAAATCTTCAAAAAATATAAAGACAGAGTTGGTGAGATTGTAACTGGTGAAGTTTACCAGGTATGGAAGAAAGAAACTTTGGTGCTTGATGATGAAGGTAATGAGCTGATGATGCCTAAAACCGAACAGATTCCTGCAGATTATTTCAAAAAAGGCGATACCGTGCGTGCGGTGATCTCTAAAGTTGACATGATGAACAGTTCTCCAAAAATTATTATTTCCAGAATTGCTCCAGAATTTTTACAACGTTTATTTGAAATTGAAGTTCCTGAAATTTTTGATGGTTTAATTACCATTAAGAAAATTGTTCGTGAACCAGGTGAGCGTGCTAAAGTTGCGGTAGAATCTTACGACGACAGAATTGACCCGGTGGGTGCTTGTGTAGGTATGAAAGGTTCTCGTATACATGGTATCGTAAGAGAATTGAAAAATGAAAACATCGATGTAATTAACTTTACAAACAATGTTTCCTTATATATTACAAGGGCTTTGAGCCCGGCAAAAATCAGCTCTATTAAATTAGATGATGTAACAAAACATGCATCAGTTTATTTAAAACCTGATCAAGTATCTTTGGCTATTGGCCGTGGTGGACATAATATTAAATTAGCGGGTAAGTTAACCGGTTATGAAATTGATGTATACCGTGAAGCTGGTGAAGAAGATGAAGATGTGGATATCGAAGAATTCTCAGATGAAATCGATAGCTGGATTATAGATGAATTAAAATCAATTGGCTGCGATACGGCGAAAAGCGTATTGTCACTTTCTATAGATGAGTTAGTGAAACGTACCGATTTAGAAGAAGAAACCATTAAAGAAGTAGTGAATATTTTAAAATCAGAATTTGAGTAATTCAATTCTGAATAGTGAGAAATCAGTGTAAACCATTTGAGAAAATTCAAACAAATTACATACACATGAAATAAAACAAGAATAAACATTACTTTTGTACAAGAATTAAGAAAAAAGAGGAATATCAATGTCAGACGACAAACCAATAATTTTATTTAAGGCAGTTAAGGAACTTAACGTAGGCATAGCTACGGCCGTTGAGTTTCTGGAAAAGAAAGGCTTTTCTGTCGAGAATAAACCCACTACCAAGCTTTCAAAAGATATGTACGATGCATTATTGAAAGAATTTCAGGGAGATAAAATCGTAAAAGAAGAGGCCAATCAAATTGTTATTGGTAAAATACGTCGTGATGAGCCTGATGTAATTGAGAAAGCTGCTGAAGCTCCGAAAAAGAATGTAGAGTTCGAGAGTGAAGGTATTTTAATCAAAAACCTTCAGTCGCATACGCCTCCGGCAGAAAAGCCGAAAGAAGAACCTGTTGTTGAAAAAGAACAGCCTTCTGTAAAAGCCGAAGCGCCAGTAGAAAGAGCCCCAGAAAAGGCAGAAGAAAGTTCACTTCCAGGTGTTAAAATCATAGGGAAAATAAACCTTGATGATTTAAACAGTAAAACCCGTCCGGTTAAGAAGGAGGAAACTCCAGCTGCACCGGCACCCGTTGCTGAAGTTAAAGCAGAAGTTCCTGCTCCTGATCCTGTTCCTGAGGCTGTTAAAGAAACACCAAAAGAGCCCCTGAAAGAGCCAGTGAAAGAAGAAAAACCTGCAACGGTTGTCCCTGAAGTAAAAGCGGAAGTGATACCACCTGCACCAGCACCAAAAGCTGAAGTGAAACCCGTTCCTGTAGAAAAACCTGCTGCCCAGGCGGCACCAGTTGTTAAAGCTGAACCTGCAAAAGTTACCCCACCAGCCCTTAAGGCTAAACCTGAAGAGGTTGAGGTGATTAAAGCAAGATCGGTGAAATTAACAGGACCGAACATTATTGGTAAAATTGTTTTGCCAACAACGCCAGATCGTAAATCATCGCCGATTGCTTCGTCTAACGACAGCGAAAATGCGAAGAGAAAGCGTAAACGTAAAAAAACTCCGGGACAACACCCAACTACAGGACAAGGTTCAACACCTCCTGCAGCAGGACAAGGTACGGGCACCGGTGCACAGCATCCGCCAAAACCGGCCACTCCACCGACGTTTACCAACAGACCGGATTTTAGAAATAACACAAACAATACTGCCAACAGGCCTAACTTTAGAAACAGCAAACCAGGTGGACCTGGAGGCTCTAAAGAAGAACCTACGGAAAAAGAAATACAAGATCAGATTAAAGCAACACTTGCCCGTTTAAGTGGTGCTGGTAAATCTGGTAAGTTTGCACAAAGAGCAAAAATGCGCCGTCAGAAGCGTGATGATGTTGCCTTAACTGCAGATGAATTAGCATTAGAACAAGAGGCACAATCCAAAGTGTTGAAAGTAACGGAGTTTGTTACGGCAAATGAACTTGCAACCATGATGGATGTACCGGTGACCAAAATTATTGGTACTTGTATGAGTTTAGGTATGTTCGTATCCATCAACCAACGTTTGGATGCTGAAACGTTAACGATTGTTGCTGATGAGTTTGGTTACGAAATTCAATTCGTTAAACCAGATGATGAAGGTGACATTTTAATTGAAGAAATTGATAATCCTGAAGATTTAGTGCCTAGAGCTCCTGTGGTAACCATTATGGGTCACGTGGATCATGGTAAGACTTCACTACTGGATTATATCCGTAAAGCTAACGTTGTTGCTGGTGAAGCCGGTGGTATTACACAGCACATTGGTGCTTACATGGTAACTACACCAACAGGCAAAAAGGTAACCTTCCTGGATACGCCAGGTCACGAGGCCTTTACCGCGATGCGTGCACGTGGTGCTAAGGTAGCGGATATTGCCATCATTGTTATTGCTGCAGATGATGCGGTGATGCCACAAACTAAAGAAGCCATCAACCATGCGCAGGCAGCTGGTGTGCCTTTAGTATTCGCCTTTACAAAAATTGATAAACCAGGCGCGAATTCTGAAAGAATCCGTGAGCAGTTATCAGCAATGAATATCCTTGTGGAAGATTGGGGTGGTAAATTCCAATCGCAAGAGATCTCTGGTAAAAGCGGTTTAAATGTAGACTTACTTTTAGAGAAAGTATTACTTGAAGCTGAATTTTTGGACTTGAATGCAAATCCTAAAAAACGCGCTACAGGTAGTGTAATTGAAGCAACATTAGATAAAGGTCGTGGTATTGTAACGACGGTTCTTGTTCAGTCTGGTACTTTAAAAATCGGTGATCCTATATTAGCCGGTAGTTACAGTGGTCGTGTTAAAGCTTTATTTAACGAACGTGGACAGAAAGTATTGGAGGCTGGTCCTTCTGTACCGGTTCAGGTATTGGGTATGCAAGGTGCACCTACAGCAGGTGATCGTTTCAATGCTCTTGAAAGTGAAACTCAAGCGCGAGAGATTGCAAATAAACGTCTGCAGTTAATGCGCGAACAAGGTTTACGTACACAGAAACACATTACTTTAGATGAGATTGGTCGTCGTTTGGCTATCGGTAACTTTAAAGAACTTAACCTGATCATCAAAGGTGACGTGGATGGGTCTATCGAGGCTCTATCTGACTCCCTATTGAAACTTTCTACGGAAGAGATTCAGGTGAATATCATTAGCAAAGCAGTTGGTCAGATCTCTGAATCTGATGTATTGTTAGCTTCTGCCTCTGATGCGATTATTATTGGTTTCCAGGTTCGTCCTTCTACGGGAGCACGTAAGCTTGCTGAAGCTGAGCAAATCGATATCCGTCTGTACTCTATCATCTACGATGCGATCAACGAGATCAAAGCGGCGATGGAAGGGATGTTGGCTCCGGAATTTGAAGAGAAAATTACGGCTAACGTTGAAATCAGGGATGTCTTTAAAATCACTAAAGTGGGTACCATTGCAGGTTGTATGGTATTGGATGGTAAGATTACCCGTAACAGTAAGATTCGTATCGTTAGAGATGGCGTAGTGGTCTACACAGGTGAACTGGCTTCATTGAAACGTTATAAAGATGACGTGAAAGAAGTAAGCGCTGGTTATGAGTGTGGTTTAAATATCCAGAACTTTAACAACATTGAAGTGGGCGATATCGTTGAAGCTTACGAACAAGTTGAAGTGAAAAGGAAATTGTAAAAGAATATAACTTAAAATATAGCCGCTCAAATAATTAATTGAGCGGCTTTTTTGTGGGTTTTATATTAATGAGGCGAAGGATTTTTTAGCAGGGAGAGCTAATGTATGTTAAATTTACAGCATGATTCATTTGATTATAACTACGGCCAGTATAAAGGAAAATTACCTGCAAAGAAAGGAGCAATATATCAAATCGATTGACCTTGCCTTGAAATTTGATTATCTGTTTGATTCTTGTACAGTGTTGGAATGCTTTTCTGCACATGAAGACTACCTTGATGCCTATCCTGTATTTTATAGCAAAGTGCAGAATAAATACCCAGAAAAAGGATTGAATGAGATGCAGCATATAAAGGCCTTTTTAGAGCAATCGCCTTTTAAAGAGCAAGATGGAATTATCAAACTAACAGGTAGATACCTGTTAGAAGATAGCTCTTTTTTTAATAAAGTGAGGCTGCTGGAGGATGATTATGACAGTATTTTTAAAGATGATAGTGATATTTATGAAGGCAAAGGTTATCACACCTTTTTGTATTACATGAAGAAGGGCCTCTTTCTGGATACCATTAATTCTTTACGCTTTTCGAAAGACAATTTAGACCCTATAGAATGGGGCGTTAAAGATTTTTTAAACGATAGAAAAAGACATTATGTGTTAAACCGACTTGGAGTAAAAGCTTACCAGGGTACTTATAGTGAAAATGTATTTAGCTGTTAAAACGCTCTTTAAACCATCTTTTGAAGCGGCGTTTTAAAGAATTGTGCTTTTTCCATCTTGCTACCAGATTAAACTCATGAATTAAGGGGGCATAATCGGCTTTTTTCTGAGGCAAAACATATTTTGGATACGTGATTTCCGTAATTTCTTCGAGCGGAAGGTTTGCATGGGCACTCTCCGCATTAAAGGTATGTGTTGCATCTTCCCTGAAACCGATGTTCTTGATCAAATTTACATTTGGATTAATAGAGAGGCTGTTGTTGAAATAATTTATTAAAGCAAGCTGATAATCCCAGGTATCAATTTTACCTGCTTTTACCTCTTTGAATATGTTTGCCCAGGTTTCTATAACCAATTTGTCAGTAAATATATTGCTGAATATTTCTTCAACCTCATTTTCATGATAAGCTTTTAGGTCTTTGTCATAGTCTTTCCAAACTCTTTTCCAACTTGCCCAGCCCCATACATGGGTTTGGTTGGCAAAATAAATACTATCATTACCCCATTTAGTTCCCATTTGAAGATTGCATCCTGCAATATGTCTGATTCTTGTATCAAAGCGGTATTTAGCTAATAAAGTATCGCAATAATAGAAAAAGCTTTTTGCCGGTAAACAATCATCTTCCAGGATGATCCCTTCTTCTTCATTGTCAAAAAACCAATCGATAGCTGAGGAAATGGCATTTTTACAACCAAGGTTATTTTCCCTGAAAAGCGTTTTAACTTCGCAATCCCAATCTATATTTTTAACTATTGCCAATGTTTCCTGGCATCGTTGTGCATCATTTTCGCGCCCTGCACGTGGGCCATCTGCTGCGATATATAGTTTAGCAGGTTTTGCACCTCTAATCTCTTCAAAAACCAGATTAGTTGTATCAGGTCTGTTAAAAACCAAAAATAATACCGGGGATTTTGTTTGATAATCTTTCATAGCTAGCCACACTGGGCAATATTTTTATAAATATTGATAGTCAATTCCAGGCAGTTTTTCATGGTGAGATTTGACAATCTCTTTTGTCCAGCTTTAACTAAATTAATTTTGGTTTCTTTATTGATCAATACGTCTTCAATTACTGTACGCATATTTTGCTCATCATAAGGATTGAAGTAGCTAATGGCATCCTGACCTACTTCTTTGAAACAAGCAATATCACTTGCCACCACAGGACAATTGTATTGAAAAGCCTCTAATAAAGGCAAACCAAAACCTTCATCAATTGAAGGATACAAAAATGCAATGGCATTTCTATAAAGATTAGCCAGCTCATGGTCAGTAACTGTTACTTGTATAACCTGATTTAATATGTTTAAGCGTAAAATAAGCTCCATCTCTGCACATTGAAGGGCTCCACCGCCAGCGCATATCAGCCTCAAGGAAGTGTCTTTTTTTAATAGTGGAGCGATAGCCATTAATAACCTGAAGAAGTTCTTATAAGACCTCCTATCACCTATATAGAGCAGGAAATTTTGGTGTTGACTATTTGCAGTTGGATTACCCTCATGTGTTAATGGCTCAAATCCATGATGGACGACAGAGATTTTACTTTCAGGTATTTTATGATACAATTGAATGTCATTTTTTGTAGATTCAGATATAGCAATGATATGATTTGCTTTTTCGATACATAGCCTTTTATGATAAGGTGTATTATCTCCCGTATCAAAATAATCAGGAAATTTTTCATGGATCATATCATGTACCGTTAAAACAAATGGCTTTTTAAGGTTCTGGAGAAAATAAGGGTTATAATAGGTAGGATGGAGTACATCGAAATCATTTCCTCCAATCATATATCTGGAATATTTTTCATTCCATTTATAGACTTTTTTTTGTTTGTGAAGTAATAATTTGCCTAGACTTTTATTCAATTGCCGCTGACTATCTTGAATATAATGATTGTTGCTGTATAAAATGCTGATACTTGAGTTGATGCCCTCTTGCTTTAGGGTCTCATGATGTAAATTGGCGAAATAACGTGATATACCACCATAGCGCTGAAGGGAAAAAGTTTGATGGTCGTATAGGATATTAAGCATTTATTTTCGGAGATTAACTATATATTTGAAAAGTAAATTATGGAATAAGACCAGGGTTAATTGCTTTAAACCTTGGTGTAATTAAAATTATAAAGGTAACAAACAGGTGTAATTATACAAATTATCGACACTTGAATGGGTAGCGAGAACTTAATCTCTTCATCTATTTCAATTATACTTTACTCGATTTAAGTTTTTTAAATAAATACCTAAGCCAAATTACCCATCCAAAATTTTTATATATCAAAGTTGACATATCTCGTTCCAGCATTAAATCTTTATTTGATGAGACCCCAGTGTGATTAAAGTTTGCCAGGATGAAATCTATAAATTTAAACTTGTAGTTTGCATCTTTCCAACACCACATGTTTAAAACATAATCTGCAGAAGTTTTGTACTTGGTGTCAAATTTATATTTATCAAATACAGATGAAGGATAAATTATTGCTTGATGGCAAACTGCGGATTTTGCAAATTGATAGGGGGTTGCCTTTCCGTAATACTTTACACCTTCTTTAAGAACACTTCCATAATAAATAATATGCTCATCCTTTAATTCTTTGGCGAATAAAGAGAAATCATCCATTAAAACATCGTCGGCACCCAGAAAGTAAACCCAGCTACCTGTAATCAGCTTTAACGCCTTATTCATTGCATCATAAATACCATCGTCTTTCTCACTTACCCAATGTGTAATTATTTTATTGTTATTTTTTATAATTTTCAGCGTATCATCTGTACTACCACCGTCAACAAGGATAACTTCTAAATTTTTATATTTCTGTTTTTCAATACTTGTTAAACACGATTGGAGGTATTGTTCAACGTTGAGAGTGACAATAATTATTGAAATCTTATCCATTATTTGTTTTTTTAAAGGAACTTTTAAGTCTTCTGAATATATAACGGAACCATATACTAATACCGAAGTTTTTTAAAATCAAATAGTTTTTATCCTTTTCGAAATTGATGTCCTTTTGTAAAGCAGATATTCCGGTGTCATTATATGCTGAGATGACATAATCTTTATAGGTAAAAGTGTAGGCTTTATCTTTATAAAGCTGCATGTTTAATGCATAATCCGCTGCAATTTTATATCTGGTATTGTATTTGTATTTTTTGAAGATAGAAGAGGGATAAATAATAGACTGGTGGAAAATTCCTGACTTTGCTTGCCTGTATGCTGAAATCTGCCCAACACATTTGCGGCCTTTATAAATAACATTAGCATAATAAATGGCATGAGGATCTGTTAGTTCAGCAATCAACTTAGAAAAGTCAGGTAACAAGATGTCATCTGCCCCTAAGAAATAGACCCATGGTGTATTTATTTGAAATAGTGCTTTATTCATGGCATCGTAAATACCTTCATCCTTTTCGCTTATAGCATATTTTATTTTTGCAGCATTTTTTTGAATGATATCCACAGTGCCATCGGTACTTTGCCCGTCAATTACTATAATATCAAGTAAAGGATAATTCTGTTCATAGATACTATCAAGGCATTTTTGGAGTGTTTCAACGGCATTATAGGTGACAACTATTACGGATATCATTAATCATTAAATGTTTGCATATTGATTAAACGTTTATATAACCCATCTATTTTTAATAATTCACTGTGGCTGCCTGTTTCAACGATTTGGCCTTGGTCAATAACGACTATAGTATCTGCATGTTGAATAGTGCTCAAACGATGCGCGATAACGATAGAAGTTCTGTTTTTCATTAAATTATTTAAAGCATTTTGTACAAGTTTTTCTGATTCTGTATCTAGTGCTGAAGTAGCCTCATCAAGCAGCATAATCGGAGGATTAGCTAGTACTGCTCTGGCAATGCATATGCGCTGTCTTTGTCCTCCCGACAGGCGGTTTCCTCTGTCGCCAACAAATGTTTGATAACCATGTTCTTGGTTTAATACAAACTCATGGGCATTAGCAATCTTAGCTGCAATAAAAATTTCTTCCTCAGTCGCTTTGGGGTTCGCAAAAGCGATATTGTTATAAATGGTATCGTTAAATAAAAATGAATCCTGGTTTACAATCCCCATTTTAGACCTCAGACTTTCAAAGGTTAAATCTTTATAATCTTGTCCGTCTATTTTAAAGCTTCCTGACACAGGATCGTAAAATCTAGGTATCAAGTCCATAAGTGTGCTTTTACCACCACCAGATGGACCGACTAATGCAATGGTCTTCCCTTTTTCTATTGTTAAATTAATGTTCTTTAAAACCGTTTTTTCACCATAATTAAAGCATACGTTATCTAGTTGTATAGCATGATTAAAACTGCTTATTTCGGTTGCATTTGATTTGTTAACTAATTCTGGTGTGGTATCTATTAAGGATAAGACTCTATCGCCGGCTGAAATTCCAGAATGAATGCCACTGAAGGAATCGCTTATTGCTTTAACAGGTTGCATTACCTGGGAAAATACGGCAATGTACATGATGAATTGTGATGGTGTAAATTCACTACTTCCATTAATTACAAGCGTACCTCCATATAAAACAATAAATACTACAACCATTACACCTAAAGATTGTGATACTGGCGATGCAAGTTGCTGCCTTCTCACCATTTTACGGTTTAAATTGGAGTACACTTCGTTTTCTTTTTGAAACCTATCTTTAATTAATGGTGTAGCATTGAAGGCTTTAATGATTTTAATGCCACTTAATGCCTCATCCAAAAAGCTAATCATTCTTGAGAAAGATTCATGAGCTTCTGTAGCTTGTTGTTTTAAGCGTTTAACAATCTTACTTATAATTAAACCTGAAACTGGAATGACCAAAAGTGAAAATAAAGTGAGTTTAACAGATATGCTTAATAAAACGACAATATAAAAAATAAGTTGAAGGGGCTCTTTGAAAACAACTTGCAAGGTATTGGTGACCGTAAATTGCACAACTTGTACATCAGAAGCAATTTTTGACATGATATCACCTTTTCTTTCATTATTAAAATAGCCAATGTGAAGATTCATCACATTGTTAAATACTGACTTACGAAGATTTAATAAGGTATGCACCCTTAAATCTTCCATAAATCTTTGAGCCAGGTAACGGAATAAATTAGATAATATTACAGATGTAAGGATTACAGCACAAACCAGTTGAAGGGTTTTAGTTTTGCCATTTTTCAATATGGAGTTGCCAATATAATTATTGAATTTCGCTAATAAATCAAAATCGGTTGCTGCTTTATCAATGAGGCTATGTGCTGCTGTAGCACTTGATGAAAATAAGGTGTCTAATAAAGGCGCTAATAAGGTAAAATTAAAGGTGTTGAAAAGAACGGCTAGAAGTGTTGCTATAATATATGGTATTGCAAATTTTTCTATTGGTTTAGCAAATGATAATAATCTAAAATAGGTCTTCATCAAGAATGTTTAAACGGTAAAGTTACAAAATCTATGTTAACCCTTTGCCAGAGATTTATAGATTTTCCAGTAAGCTTTAGCACTTGTTTCCCAGCTAAACTGTTTTGCATGGTCTATGATGGATTGTTCAGGCTTTCTTATTTTATAATCATTTATTCCTTCCTGAAAGACTTTTTGCATATTTTCAGGATTAAAATCTTCAAAATAATAAGCAAATTTTCCACCAATTTCAGGTAAGCAAGTTGCTGTAGAAAGGAATACTGGTTTTCCAAACCTCATAGCCTCAATAACGGGAATTCCAAAACCCTCTGCTTTAGAAGGAAACAGGAATGCTTTACAGTGCTTATAATACCAATATTTATCTTCTTTGGTTATGCCACCTAAAATTTTTACCTGATGCTCTACTTTATACTTTTTAGCTTCGTCCAGAATCTTTGATATATATGTTGGATCTGGATTACCACCAATGATCAGCTCCATGTCTTGATTTTGAAGCAAACATGGTAGTACATGAAAATTCTTTTTGGCATTAACTGTTCCAAGAGCAAACAAAAAAGGCTTTTTAGGGATATATGTTGGATTGAGCCCCTCCGGATAATCATCTACATTACAGCCATTATAAATTACAGTAATTGGTTTACTAACTTTTAAATGTTGTAAAATGTCATTTTTAGTAAATTCAGATATTGCTATTATATGGTCAACTGAATCAATATTGCGCTGGTGAATTGTTAAATAAGAGGCTCTTTTAGCAGCAGACTTTTCTTCGTAAAGAAAATTTAAATCATGGATAGTTAAGACACGTTTAATTTTTCTATGTGTAGAGGGAATGTATGAAGATGTTTGATGGGTAGCGTGCCAAATCTCATATTTTTTATCTAAAAATGGGAAAAAGAACTTATGAATACTTCTTTGGGTAAAGAAATCGATATCTGGAGGGAAAAACTGTTGGTTTTTCTTTTGAACATAGATATCAACATGATCTTTTTCTTCTTTTGTTTGCAATAAAGCTAAACCAAGCTGATGGCAATATTCAAATAACCCTGTATAAGGGTATTTCATCCGTTCACAGTCTAAAATAACGTTCATCCTCTATGTAAGTGCTGTAATAATTCTTTAATTCCGACTAAATGATCTGTGTTTCTGATCAAAGGTACTTATTCAGGCTTAAGTACTGTAGAAGTCTGCTGTAGTTTCTTCCAATGGTTCGATTTATTCTCGTAAAGAAAGAATTTTGCTAATTTATATTTGTCTTTTAGAAAAGGTGCATATTCTATGCCAAAAACGCGGTAAGAAATTCCTGGATTCTTTTTTAAGCATTCATTAATGGCAATGGTATAAACTGCCGGTCCGGTCATTTTGTGAACATCATGGGGAAACTTGTTTTGACGGATATTTTCTAGAATCATTTCTATAGTTTTTTCAAGAAAGGGGTGGCCTGGTTCGTAAAACATAGCCCATTGCACAAAAAAGATTGGATTTTTTTCTACAGAAAGTACAGCAACATCCTCAGGTCTTAGCAGCTCATTTAATTTTCCTTTAAGGTGGCAATCAATATCGAGGTAAACGCCACCTTTTTTTAAAAGAATAGCATACCTGAAAAAGTCAGCTTTAGCGGCACCAATGTTAATTCTTTGATAAAGCGAAAAAACCTCCTGACCAAATTCTGTCGATAGAAAGTGTTCTATACGTGCATCATCATAAAACTCATAGGCATAATCAGGGTTCTTTTTTCTGAACCTTGAAATATGCCAGCGGGTGATAAAAGGAAGCTGCTTTGTCTTAAATGTCTGGTGTATAATTTTTGGTATTGGCATGAGCGTAATGACAGCAAATTAGTGGTTAAGTAGTTTATTTGTTACACGGTACATATAATCTTGAATATATGCTTTGCAATTTTCCATTCCACTTTTAATTTCCGGATCAGGATTGCTGATCAGGTTAGTTTGCAGACCGGTGTCTTTTATGGCAAACACACCTGAAAATTTCTCTCCATCGAAGATATAAGTGTAGTTGCCCTCCATAAACTGATAAATGTTTCCAGGTGAATTGATGACGCGTGGTGTTTCATCAGGATTGTTGGCTATTAAACTTCTGCCCCATGATCTAAAAGGTTGATGATAGCCGATGAGGTCAATAACAGACGGGTAAATATCTGTTTGCGAAGCTAAATCAGTTCTCACTCCTTTAAGATTTAGTGCTTTATTTGGACTGAAGAATAAAATAGGAACAGCAAAACGATTAATAGGTTTACTATATTCCTCATAATTAATTTGGTTAGTATGGTCTGCTGTAATAACGAAAATGGTGTTTTGATACCATGCTTGTGTTTTAGCATGTTCAAAAAACTTTCTCAAAGCATGGTCTGTATATTGTACACATTTATCTATGGGCATTGGTCCGCCCAGGAATTGTTGTTGATACTTTTCAGGTATTTTAAAGGGATCATGTGACGATATTGAAAACATAGTCGCTAAAAATGGCTTCTTTTGTTTGGTGAGCGTCTTACTCATAAATTGAAAAAAGGGCTCGTCCCAAATGCCCCAAATCCCATCGTAGTCTGCATCATTATTATACTCTGTTCTTCCATAATAATCTTTTATGCCCAATAATTTACTAAAGCCTAAAAAGCCCATAGAGCCATTTGCTGCACCATGGAAAAAAGAAGTTTGGTAGCCTGCGCTATTGCTAATGGAGATTAATGATTGTATATCTTGTTTAGCATACGGGGATGAAGTAAAGGCAGTTTGAAAAGACGGAATACCTGCTAAGATTGAACTCATGGCATGAATGGATTGTCTGCCATTGGCATAACCATTTGTAAAAATAAGACTGCTTTCTGATAAAGAATCTAAAAAAGGCGTGTAAGATTTGAAGTTAGGGATGTTGCTGTCCTTATTCATACTTCCCCAATATTCTCTACCCATGCTTTCCAGTATAAAAATAACAACATTAGGTTGTGTACCAGTATGGCTTTTATATTGCTTTATAGGTTTAATGTGTTGGTTAATGTAATTAGCATTTGTCCAGTTTGGCACCTTAAAGCCAGAAACTTTTAGTGTTCTAAAAATTGAAAAAGGTGTGTTTAATACAATGTCTCCCTGGTTTGGAATCCGGACATGGCGGTATGCATCTACTAAATTGATTGGCCTTGTGCTGTGTTTAAAACCACCCCTGATACCACCAATAATTAAAGTAGCAGTGAGGAGGATACAAATTGCAGAGGATAAAAAATAAGCAATGTATTGTCTTTTGTGAGGTTTGTTAACCTTAACATTGACCTTTTTATATAACCAAATCCAAACCAGACTACAAAGCAGAAAGAGTGCAATGATATACCAGTAATCACCGATGAAGTGACTTAACAAAGTAGATTTATTGTTTTCATGGACCAGCACATCCAAAGTAGCCCGGGTAGACCTGACCTGACTAAAACGATAGTAAATAATATCAATGAAATTGGTTGAATAGGTAAGGATGTTCAGCGTGAAATAGAGCCACAACAAAAACTTTTGAAATCGTAAGTTAGTATTAATGGTTAATGGGAGAATACTAATGAGGATAAAGAGGCTGTTGATATATAATAAAGCCGTTGTGTCAAATGAAAGGCCGTAATAACACAATTTCAATAGATCGGTAAAGCTGTCTATTCCAAATAATTCCCTATTAAATGAATAAAATAAAATACGGCTTATGAAATAAAACAGATAGATTAAAAGTATTCTATAAATTAATACTTTATATTCATTTAAGCGGAACGTTCTGATCATTGTGTAAATACAAAATAAGATAGCAGTTTAAACAGTATTTATTTATACGAACTAATTTCTTAAATTCATTTACTTATTTAAATACAGATTGCTTTCTTTGTGCAAAGATAGTTTTAATGCGTTCATCTTCCCAGTTGCTAAAAGAAATAAATGAAGGCAACTTTGTTGCCATTGCCAGAGCATTAACGCTTGTGGAGAATGATATTTATCCTTCGGCAGAACTCTTACGTCAATTAATACCACGTACAGAGGTGCCTGTTTTAGGCATTACCGGCCCACCGGGTGCCGGCAAAAGTACCCTTGTCAATGCTATCACGGCTAATTTTATAGGTCAGGATAAAAAAGTGGCCATTTTGGCGGTTGATCCGACATCACCTTTCAACTTCGGCTCTCTCCTGGGTGACAGAATACGCATGACACAACAATTTAACAACCCTAATGTTTTTATCAGATCTGTAGCTACGCGGGGCGAATTGGGGGGTATCTCCACAAAAACCATTGAAATGGTGGATGTATTGCGTTCAGCGAACTTTGATCTCATCATAGTAGAAACAGTAGGTGTTGGACAGTCTGAATTAGAAATTGCAGGCCTTGCTGACCGAACAGTAGTAGTGTTGGTGCCCGAATCAGGGGATGAAATACAAAACATTAAATCTGGCCTGATGGAAATAGCGCAGGCATTCGTGGTTAATAAAGCTGACCGCGAAGGGGCCATTACCTTTTCTAATAACTTACAAAAGCTTGTTCGTCAGCAGCATACCGAAATACCGGTGTTTTTAACGGTTGCAGATAAAGGAGAGGGTATTAGTCCTTTATGCGAATGGCTGCTTAAGCCTGGTGCAGACTATAATGTTCGCCAGCCACTTTTATTAGCAGAAAAAGCATTTAAGCTTATCCAGCATCATAGAATGCGAAATGTAGACAAAGGACGATTAAAGGCCGAATTAATTCAGGCAACTGCCAAACCAGGGTTTAACATTTACAATTTTATTGACCAGTGGACATAAACAGTCGTACATGGCAGTTCATGTCTGAAAAATAGGACTAGTGTCGCTTTAGGGTGCCTCTTTTGACTAAAGCAGGCGGTGCTGTCCAGAATTGGCTAAACAATCAAACATTCTAATTTACTTTAAATAAACCATTACTTTATTGTGTAATATATTGATTAGAAGTATATTAATTGGTAGATTTGAGTGCAGAGCGAATGAATATGTTAAATAAAGAGTATGGTTAAGCCTACAATCAGGTATAAATATGCTGCTTATTTAAGTTTGGAACGGTGTTTGTATATCTGTTTTTATAATTTAAAAATTTGTTTAATTTTGCTCTACAAAAAAATTAGACGATTAAAATTTGTTTAACCTTAAAAAAGAAAATTATGAATTATTCTACTTTAAAAAAAGGTCTTGCAGTTTCTTTTGTTGCGCTTATGGGAGCTACGACTCTTGCTAACGCACAGGATTCTACAATGACAACATCTTCAGCCAAGGTATTTGGTGGAAGAGGCCAGTACAGAACTTGGTCAATTGGCGTGAATGCAGGTGTAATGTCTCCATTCTTAGTTATTGGTGGATCAAACGATTTCACTAATCAAGACGTTAACTTAGGTTACGGTGTTTCATTGAAGAAACAATTAGGTCATGCATTTGCTTTAGAAGGTAACATTTTCCGTGGAAAAGTTTCTGGAACAAACAAAGATGCAGCTGGTGGAACTCAATTCGGTGTTAAAGAATTTGAAACTGAAATCGGTTACTCTGCAGATTTAAGAGGTGTTGTTAATGTAGCAACAGTAGATTTCTTACGTCGTGAGAACTCTGTTAACTTTTTCGTATCTGCTGGTTACGGTTTAATTGCTTATGCTCCTTCTAATGTTTCTGCTGCTGGTGTAACCAACGACTGGAAAGATAGAGCTGGTGATGATGGTGATAAAAAATATGTGAAAGAAGCTTATATCCCAGTTGGTGCTGGTGTTAAATTTAAAGTTTCTGACCGTGTTGCCTTTAACTTAGGTTACACTATGCACTTCATCGATAGCGATAACTTTGATGGTGTTTATGCAAAAGGAACAACTAAAGATAAATTCTCTTACGGTTACGCTGGTTTAGAGTTTTCTCTAGGTTCAAGTGCTAAACCTAATTTAGAATGGGTTAACCCTTTAGCTTTAATGTATGATGAATTGAAAGATCCTTCATTACGTCAAGAAGTTGAAGCACTTAAAAACCGTGTATCTAACGTAGAAAAATCTGTTGAAGATTTGAAAAGAGATACTGATGGTGATGGTGTAGCTGATCAATTTGACAAATGCCCAGGAACTCCAGCTGGTACTGCTGTTGATGGTTCAGGATGTCCACTTCCAGTTTCTTCAGCTGTTAATACAGCTAATGTAACAGGATTTGAGCCAATTCAATTTGAATTCAACAGTTCAGTTTTAAAAACTGAATCATACCCTATCTTAGATAAATTATCTTCAGAATTACGTGAAAACGGTGGTAAAGTAACTTTAAACGGTTACGCTTCAAGCGAAGGTACTGCTGCATATAACATGAAGTTATCTAAAGACAGAGCTAACTCTGTTAAAACTTACTTAGTGAACTCTGGTGTTAATTCTAGCCAGGTAATTGCTAAAGGTAATGGTGAAGCAAATCCAATCGCTTCTAACGATACTGAAGAAGGTCGTATCCAAAACCGTCGTGTTGAATCTGCAAGAAACTAATATTTCTTAAGAACATATCATAAAAAGAGGTCTTCGATATTCGAAGGCCTCTTTTTTTATTTATACATTTGTATATGTATTTCTTCAGAAAGAAAGATAACAACAGACCCTCTAGCGGAAGCCTGAAAGCAATGCATTTTATCAATGCCTTGGCTATTCTGATCTTCCTGGCAGGGATTTTATGGAAACTAATCCAATACTTTTTTAAATAATTCAATCAATAGCATATTTACTTATGCTCAATACCCTACAAACGATGATCAAACAAATTACACACACTACTGATGCGCCCGCTCCAATTGGTCCTTACAGCCAGGCTGTTTTAGCTAATGGAGTTCTTTATCTTTCCGGACAAATTGCTATTAACCCTGCAACTGGCGAATTGACCACCCTTTCTTTAAAAGGTGAAACTCACCAGATAATGCGTAACCTGAATGCTGTTTTATTAGAGGCAGGTTTTGCTTTTGAACATATTGTGAAAACAACTATATTTTTATCTGACATGGAGCTTTTTGCAGAAGTAAATGAAGTGTATGGCTCTTACTTTACCAAAGACTTTCCTGCAAGAGAAACTGTTGCGGTTAAAGGATTACCTAAGGGAGTGAATGTAGAAATTTCAGCTATCGCCGTTAAAGCTTAAGGGCAATAGCCGTAGCAAAACTTAAATACCTTGTATCAAGAAATATTAGCATCGCCTATTGAATACCTGAAGGGTGTTGGTCCCAGACGTGCCGAACTTTTGAAAAAAGAGTTGGGCATTTTTTCTTATGACCAGCTTTTAAACTATTATCCTTTCCGGTATATTGACAGGACGCGCTTTTATAAAATTAACGAGCTTGATGTAGATCTGCCCCTGGTGCAACTGGTGGGTAGAATTACAGATAAACAGTCTATAGGGGAAAAGCACAAAAGACGTATTGTAGCTAAGTTTACGGATGAAACGGGTACCATGGAGCTGGTATGGTTTCAAAGTTTAAAATGGGTGGATGAAAATGTGATGCGTGGCAAGGTTTATATCGCCTTTGGCAAACCTACTTTGTTTAACGGAACTTTCAGTATCTCTCACCCTGAACTTGAAACCTATCCCCGTCCTGCAACCCTTACCGGTAATCTAACACTGCAGCCCATTTATAACTCTACAGAAAATCTTAAGAAGAATTTCTTAGACAGCAAGGGCATTCAGAAACTACAAGCCCTAGTAATAGAACAGCATATCAGGGAGGTGAAAGAAAGCCTCCCTGCTTATATTCTGGATAAATACAAACTCATCTCTAAAAGAGAGGCCATCCTTCATATTCATTTCCCTGCGACGCCACAGGCATTGCAGGATGCACAACGGCGGCTTAAATTCGAAGAACTTTTCTATATTCAACTGCAGGTGCTCAACAGCAAGCAGCAGCGTACTTTGAAATTTAAAGGGCTGCTCTTTGATAAAGTCGGCGATAAAGTAAATATTTTTTACCGGGATATCCTTCCTTTTGAGCTCACTAATGCACAGAAAAGGGTAATCAAGGAAATTAGAACAGATACCCAAAGAGGGGTGCAAATGAACCGCCTGGTGCAAGGGGATGTAGGCAGTGGGAAAACCATTGTTGCTTTGATGAGCATGCTGCTGGCCAACGATAATGGCTTTCAGGCTTGTATGATGGCCCCAACAGAAATTCTTGCACGTCAGCATTACCAATCGCTGGTTTCCCTGGTGAAAGATGATTTCGTTAAGGTAGCTGTACTCACCGGCAGCAGCACTAAAAAGCAACGTACAGTTCTTCATGAACAATTAATAAATGGAGAAATTGATATTCTGGTAGGTACTCATGCTTTAATTGAAGATAAAGTGCAATTCAAGAACCTTGGGATTGTAGTGATCGATGAGCAGCATCGTTTTGGTGTAGAACAACGATCGAAACTCTGGCGTAAAAATAGTGTGCCCCCACATATTTTAGTGATGACGGCCACACCTATTCCGCGTACACTGGCCATGACTTTATATGGGGATCTTGATGTATCCGTGATTGATGAGCTGCCAGTAGGAAGAAAGCCTATTGAAACCAAACATCTTTTTGAAGGTCAGCGCCTGCGCATGTTCGGCTTCATGAGAGAGGAGATCAAAAAAGGGCGACAAGTTTATGTTGTCTATCCCCTGATAAAAGAAAGTGAAAAGCTAGACTTGCTATACCTTGAGGCTGGTGTAGAACAAATGCGTTACCAGTTTCCACTGCCAGATTATCAAATTAGTATTGTCCATGGTAAGATGACCAATGCAGATAAGCAGTTTGAGATGCAGCGCTTTGTAAAAGGGGAAACGCAGATCATGGTGGCCACCACAGTAATTGAGGTAGGCGTGAATGTTCCTAATGCTTCGGTAATGGTGATTGAGCATGCAGAACGTTTTGGATTGTCGCAGTTGCACCAGCTGCGTGGCCGTGTAGGCCGTGGTGCAGAACAGTCTTTCTGTATCCTGATGTCCGGCAATAAACTGACCAGGGAGGGCAAGTTAAGGCTGGAAACAATGGTGAAAACAAATAATGGTTTTGAGATCTCTGAAATTGACTTACAATTGCGTGGGCCGGGAGATCTTTCAGGAACACAGCAAAGTGGTGTTTTGGATTTAAAACTAGCAGACCTGGCAAAAGATCAGGCTATATTACAAGAAGCCAGGAACACTGTTATTAAAGCTTTTGAGGAAGATCCATCGCTGTCACTTCCTCAAAATCATTTGTTAAGGTCTTATTTAGAGAAGAAAAATAAAGGCATTTCTTTCGATAAAATATCCTGATTAATCTTCATCACTTCCAGGAAGCGACCCATTGCCAGCATAAGCACCTTTACGGATAATAGGCATCTTTAAATGTTTGTACAGGTCATCAAGGTGGAGTAAACTTCCATTAGTGAGGTTCCCTAAAAACATTACAACAATATTCTGATTTAAGTCACGCACATAGATATGTCTGAAGCCGTGCCACCAACCTGTGTGGTAAGCCACCTTACGGCCTTTGTCTCCCTCAAATAATCTCCAGCCATAGCCATAGTTAAAATGTCCGTTTACGGCCTTATTACGGCCTGTATAAGCAGAATCAAGACTTGCTTTAGTCAACAACCTACCTTTGCGCAAAGCATTGTCGTACAATACCATATCGTGCAGGGTGCTGTAAATACCTTTATCGCCCACTGGTCCATCTAAAAAGTTCTGCACTACCGAGTATCTCCAGGTACGGTCGTGGCCCACCACATCTACTGGGATTTTAGGGTAAACGGTAGTCGAGTAAACATGTGTGTTTTTCATGCCTGCAGGTTTAAACACATTCTGCATCATGTAATCCGCATAGGTCTTTCCAGTAATTTTTTCTATGATGGAGGCCAGTACCATATAGTTAGAGTTGTTGTAATGAAAGCGGGTATCAGGTTGAGCGTAACGTGGTGGTTTATGTGTTGCAATCAAGCCCATAACATCCTGGTTACTCATGGGTTTTTTCTTGTCCTTCCAGATGCCATCAGTAAAATAAACATAGTTCATCATGCCACTGCGGTGACTAAGGAGCAATTTAATGGTTACACCGTCATAAGGGAAGTTAGAATAATACTTTTTTACATCGTCATTTAGAGACAGTTTGCCTTTTTCTAAAAGCTGCATAATGGCAACACCGGTAAAAGTTTTGGTGATAGAGGCCAGCTCAAATTCGGAATTGATTTTTAAGCTATCGCGGTGCAGGTAATCTGCCCAGCCAATAGCTTTTTGATACAGGATCTTTCCATCTTTGGCAACCAGCACGTTTCCGTTGAAGCCGTATTTTTTATGTAAGTTCTGAACAAAGCTGGCAATAAATTTATCCTCATTTTTTGGGTTAAATGTAACCAATAGGCTGTCTGCCTTGTCATCACTTTCTGTCCTTACCTTAGGGTCGATATGATCTTTACTTGATGAAGAGCAGTTTGTGAATAGGAGTGTGGCCATAGCTGCCACCACTAAAATATTGCGATAAGTCATGAATTAATTGGTGTCTTTATAAAAAGCCGAAATTTAAGAAAATAATAAACCTTTAACGGTAAAATTCTTAAAACAATATCTATTACTTTACCTCCCTGTACCAAGATAAAGCTTAAATTTGGAGCAAAACTTATAAAATTATGGCTTTTAGAACAGAACACGATACCATGGGTGATGTACAGGTGCCTGCTGATAAATATTGGGGAGCACAAACTGAACGTTCACGTAACAATTTTAAAATAGGTCCGGAGGCTTCTATGCCAAAAGAAATTATACATGCTTTTGGGTATTTAAAGAAGGCTGCAGCCCTGGCAAACCAGGAATTAGGAGTTTTAACCGCTGATAAAAAAGACCTTATTGTTAAGGCTTGTGATGAAGTAATTGCTGGTCAGCTTGATGATCAGTTTCCACTGGTAATCTGGCAAACAGGTTCTGGTACACAAAGTAACATGAACGCTAACGAGGTGATTGCCAATCGTGCACATGTAATTAATGGTGGTGATCTTAATGACACCAGCAAAGTGTTGCATCCAAATGATGATGTGAACAAATCACAATCATCTAATGATACTTACCCAACGGCTATGCATATTGCGGCTTATAAACAAGCTGCAGAAATTACCTTACCGGGTTTAGAAAAATTATATAATACGTTAGATGCTAAAGCAAAAGAATTTGCTGATATCGTTAAAACTGGCCGTACCCATTTTATGGATGCTACGCCTTTAACCTTAGGTCAGGAGTTCTCTGGTTATGCACAACAAATATTCAATGGTATCCGCGCCATAAAAAATGCATTAGTGATGATCAGTGAAGTGGCTTTAGGTGGTACCGCAGTGGGTACTGGTTTAAATACACCAAAAGGATACGACGTACTTGTTGCACAGAAAATTGCAGATCTTACTGCACTTCCTTTTGTAACTGCACCAAATAAATTTGAAGCACTAGCGGCACATGATGCTATGGTGGAACTTTCTGGTGCCTATAAACGCATTGCTGTTTCCTTAATGAAAATTGCAAATGACATCAGGATGTTGAGTTCAGGTCCTCGTTCAGGTATTGGCGAAATTATCATTCCTGACAATGAACCAGGTTCTTCTATCATGCCCGGAAAAGTTAATCCTACACAGCCTGAGGCTATCACTATGGTGTGTGCACAGGTAATTGGTAATGATGTTGCTGTAAGTATTGGTGGCTGTAATGGCCATTTTGAACTTAATGTTTTCAAGCCTGTTATTGCTGCTAATGTTTTGCAATCAGGCAGGTTAATTGGTGATGCTTGTGTTTCTTTCAACGATCACTGTGTGGAAGGTATTTTACCTAACCTTCCGGAAATTAAGAAACACCTTGAGAATTCTTTAATGTTGGTTACAGCCTTGAACCCACATATTGGGTATGAGAATGCTGCAAAAATTGCTAAAAAAGCACATAAAGAAAATAAAACTCTTCGCGAAGCTGCAGTAGAATTGTCTTTGCTAACCAGCGAGCAATTTGACGCTTGGGTAAAACCAGAAGAAATGGTAGGAAGTTTAAAATAAATTGACCAGAAACATGTTTAAAAACCTCTTCTTTCTCCTTTTATCAATTTGTGTGTTTACAGCCTGTACCAGGTTACCCAATGTACAAGGAAAAGGAGAGGCTTTCCTTCAGGGCGTATGGAACCAGGATAGTATAGCTCATTCTGATCAACTGTTAAACTACACCCAGCATAAGTTTAAATTTACTTGTGATTCTTTCTATGTAGACCTCACCACATACTCAAAAGTTAATTACTATCCCGATTCTTGTTTCAATAACGGCGTATGGAAAGAGTATGCAAAAGGGGTATATGTAGTTCGTGGCGACAGTCTTTTTATGGAGGGCGATTATACCAAGCCTAATTACAAACAAAAGGTGTCTGGTTGTTACCGTACCGGGCGTTACATAAAAGGATTCTACATTAGTGCTATTACACCTGAAACTATACAGTTGCAAAGTCTTAATGACCAGCGCGACTGTAATCTTGTATTGAAGGAAAGAATAGTTTGTGAACCCAAAAGTTTATAACAGCATACATCAGTAGCAGTAAATGTTGCTGATGATTTGCTTGATCACCGTTTAAAAGCAGTAATATACAAATGAACATCTTTACAGTTAAGAACAAAATTAAAATAGGGTTAACCCTTGCAATAATGGCTTATATGCCAATGAAAGCGGCAGCATGGGGTATAATTGGTCACCGTGTAGTTGGCGAAGTGGCTTCCACTTATTTAACCTCTAAAGCACGCAAAGGCGTGAAGCAAATTTTAGGTAATGAAAGTATGGCTATGGCCAGTAATTGGCCTGATTTTATCAAGTCTGATACTTCCTTCAATTACATGGGCGCATGGCATTATGTAAACCTGCCAGGCGGATTGGATAAGGCAGGTGTTTACCAATTTTTAAAGTCAGCAGAAGAGCCGAATGTTTTTAACCAAATCAATAAAATGGTGGCCTTGTTGAAAAACAAACAAACACCTGCGGCAGAGCAGAAAATGGCTTTAAGGGTATTGATCCACCTGGTCGGTGATCTTCATCAACCAATGCACACCGCAAGAAAAGAAGACCTTGGGGGTAACAAAGTATACGTTACCTGGTTTGGCGGTCGTTCTAACCTGCATAAAGTATGGGACGAAAGCATTGTTGATTACCAACAGCTAAGTTATACTGAATATGCAACTGCGATTAACCACCCTACTAAAGAACAAATAACAGCATGGCAGGCCGCTCCGTTACAAGACTACGTTTTAGAATCTTATATGATCTGTAACCAGGTTTATGCAACGATCAAACCTGATGACAAATTAGGTTACCGTTATAATTTCGACTATATCGATACTATTAATGGACAGCTGTTAAAAGGTGGTGTGCGCTTAGCGAAAATCATCAATGATATTTACGGTGGTAAAGGCTAAAACATTTTGCCGCTTTGACTGTTGTTTTAGTTCATCAAATATATATTATTATGGGAAACAGCACAGCAAACGCAGAGATATTAAACGACCTTATTCAAATCAACAATGATAGAATTGAAGGTTATGAAAAAGCAATCAAAGAATTAGAGCCAGCCGATAGCGATCTTAAAGCTTTGTTTGTGAAAATGATTGGGGAAAGCCACAAGCATAAACTTGCCCTTGCTACAGAAGTACAGGCTTTGGGATCTGATATTGAAAAAGGAACAACTGGTTCAGGAAAGATATATAGAGCATGGATGGATGTTAAGGCTGTTTTTACAGGTCACGATCGTAAAACTATCCTTAATAACTGTGAGTTCGGTGAAGATGCAGCTCAGAAAGCCTATAAAACTGCTTTAGAGCAAGAAGATCTTTCGGCTAACCTAAGAGAACTTATCTCGGAGCAAAAAGCAGAATTAAGAGCATCTCATGACCAGATTAAAGGTTTAAGAGATTTACAAGCTAGTTAAGCGCTATACTTATTTTATAAAAAGGCCCGGTAATTCAAAACTACCGGGCCTTTGTGCTAAATACCGTATTCTTTATCCAGGTATTCGGTTACCTTAACAATGGCATTGTCAATGGTGTCACTTAAAATGGTATAGAAAGATCCAGATTTAGCCGTAGCTATAATATACTGAAGGGTCTTATCCCCACTATTATTAATGATTACCTGCATATTAGGCTTAATTTCATAGATTCCTTCCAGCAAAAGGTCTATAAGATCTTGCTGGTTACGTCCCCTAAGGTATTTTTCCTGGCAAAGGATGATCTTGTCAAACATTTGGGCTGCTATTCTTGCCGTTTCTCTTATGTCCTCATCTCTTCGGTCGCCGGTTGCAGAAATTACCCCAACATGCTCCGTAGCCTCAATGGTTTTTAAGTAGTTTTTAATACCTGTAAAGCCATCCGGATTATGTGCAAAATCTACCAGGATCTGAAACTCTTTGAACTTAAAGATGTTCATTCTTCCTGGTGTTTGAGCTGCCGATGGAATAAAGGTTTCCAGCGACATCCTGATGTCTTCAGTTTTATAGCCGTAAAGGAATGTGGCAAGCGTTGCTGCCAACACATTCTGGATCATGAAGTCTACGCTGCCACCAAAGGTTAAAGGCACATGAGTAACTTTATCAACCCTGATTTTCCAGTCGCCTTTTTTAATGGTAATGTAGCCGTTCTCATAAATTGCTGCAGTGCCACCTTTTTTACAATGGGCAACGATAGCAGGATTATTTTCATCCATGCTGAAATAGGCAACCTGACAATCGGCAGTGTCGCCAATCTTGCGGCAATATTTATTGTCGGCATTTAATACTGCCCAACCAGACCTCACCACAGATCCGATAATGACACTTTTAACCCTTGCCAGGTCTTCCAGGGTATGGATATCAGCAATGCCTAAATGATCTTCCTGGATATTGGTCACTACGCCAATGTCGCATTTGTTGAAGCCTAAACCTGCACGAAGAATACCGCCACGGGCAGTTTCAAGGACAGCAAACTCTACCGTGGGGTCACGCAAAATAAATTCTGCACTCACAGGTCCGGTAGTATCACCTTTCATCAGCATGGTGTTCTGCACATAAATACCATCTGAGGTAGTATAACCAACGCGTGTACCATTACTTTTTACAATATGGGCAATAAGCCTTGTGGTGGTCGTTTTTCCATTTGTGCCTGTTACAGAAATAATTGGGATTCTGGCAGATTTTCCTGGAGGGTATAACATGTCGATAACCGGTGCAGCCACGTTTCTTGGCAGGCCTTCACTTGGTGCAAGGTGCATCCTGAAACCCGGTGCAGCGTTTACTTCCAATACCACACCACCGTTTTCAATCAACGGTTGGGTAAGGTTTTCTGCCATGATGTCGATACCGCAGATATCCAGACCAATGATTCTGGAAATGCGTTCACTCATGAAAATATTCTGCGGATGCACTAGATCAGTTACATCAATAGAAGTGCCCCCTGTACTTAAGTTGGCGGTAGATTTTAAATAAAAGACCTCTCCGTTTGGAATGACAGTATCCAGGGTATAGTTCTGTTTTTCTAAAAGATCCAGTGTATCACGGTCCACGATAATTTCCGTCAGCACATTTTCATGCCCATAACCTCTGCGTGGATCTTCGTTTTCCTTGTCGATCAGCTCCTGAATAGTTTGTTGTCCGTTTCCTTTCACATGTGCAGGCACACGTAGAGCAGCAGCCACCATTTGATGGTCAATCACCAGGATTCTAAAGTCATAACCTGTAATAAATCTTTCGATGATGATTTTGCGGGAATATAATTTAGCATATTCAAAAGCCTCATGTGCTGCGGCTTCGGTTTTTACATTTATTGTAGCACCTTTTCCATGATTACCATCCAATGGTTTAAATACCAACGGAAAGCCTAGTCTTCTTAGGGCTTCTGGTAAATCTGAAATTTCAGAAAGGGTAACTCCTTTAGCTACTGGAATAGCAGAATCTTGTAAGAGCCTTTTTGTTTCATCTTTATTGCAGGCAATGTCAACAGCAATGCTATTGGTTCTTTCGGTCATTGTTGCCCTAAAGCGAACCTGATTTTTGCCGTAGCCTAATTGAATTAAGGAGCTTTTATTCAGTCTGATCCAAGGAATATCTCTTGCAATAGCTTCATTGACGATGGAGCCAGTACTTGGACCTAAGCGTTCCAGTTCTCTCAGTTCCTTTAATGTCTGTATATGCTCTTCAAGTTTGCAGTCTTCATTATTGATCAGCGCTTCCACGATTTTAACAGATGCTTCGGCAGCATAGACTCCGGCTTTTTCTTCCAGGTAACTAAATACAACATTGTAGATGCCTTCTGTTTTCGTTTGCCTGGTTCTGCCAAATCCAGTGTCCATTCCTGCAAGTGTTTGAATTTCTAAGGCAATATGTTCAATTACATGGCCCATCCAGGTTCCTTCTTTTACTCTTTCAAAAAAACCACCCGGCTTTTCTTTGGAGCAACGATGAGAATAAAGACTAGGGATAGCTTCTTCAAGCCTTTCTTTAAAGCCATCAATTAAATTTGTTGGTCTTTGCTCCAGTTCTTCCAAATCAAGGCGCATTTGAATCAGTTTTTTTCTTTTAATAGACCAAATATTCGGTCCCCTTAGCACTTGAATGCCTAAAATCTTCATGTATTCGTTTGTTTTTTATAATTTTCTATTGTATTGGAGCAAATTTTTTGGAAAACTGCAATTATGTAGCCAAAAATCGAGCTTATATAACACAGTCGTTTTTTTTATAAAACTAATGAAATAAATTTAACCATCATCAGCTTATGACGTACTAAATGATTGCAAGTGGTTATAACCGCCTTAAAATAGTATAAAGGACGGAATAACTGCAATTAAGCCCTCGTTGAGGGCTTAAAAAAACGCTATGCCGATGAAAAACAGGACCATGCAGTATGTATAATTAAAGTCCTTTATTATTAAAAAATCATAAATATATGTTTAAGGAACTTATCTTTGAGCTAATTGGAATAAAAAAGATACAGATGACTCCAAAAGGTAAGTTAATAATTATAGGTGGCGCCATAAATACGGGTAGTTTTACCGAAACTCAATTCGGTTTGCCCGAGAACATGAATTTCTTTGAGCGGGGTATCCTAAAAAGAATTGCAGAGGAGTCATCTAAGAAAATAGAATCAAGGTTTGAGATTATCACTACGGCATCTTTAATTCCTGAAAAGGTAGGAGAGGAATATATCAAGGCCTTTGCACAGCTTGATGTGCAGAATGTTGGGATATTGAATATCAGTTCTAGAGAGCAGGCTAACTCAGCAGAAAATTGCGAAAGAATAAGAGCGGCAGATGCTATTGTTTTTACCGGTGGCGATCAGCTGCGGTTATCATCTATTTTCGGTGGAACAGCTATTCATGATATCTTATTGGAGAAATACAACCAGGAAGATTTTGTTATTGCTGGTACTTCTGCCGGTGCGGCGGCAAGTTCTAAAAATATGATATACCAGGGTAGTAGTAAAGATGCGCTGTTAAAAGGCGAGGTTAAAATTACCGGTGGCTTGGGCTTTATTGACGGGGTCATTGTAGATACTCATTTTGTACAAAGGGGAAGAATTGGACGATTGCTCTATGCGGCGGCCAGCAATCCAGGAATTTTAGGCATAGGGTTAGGTGAAGATACCGGTCTTTATATTTCCGATGGACATGTGATGCAGGCTATAGGCTCTGGAATGGTCATTTTGGTAGACGGCAAACATATGAAAGATACAAATCTAACTGATGTGGCCATGGCGCAACCGGTTTCTATCAATAACATGGTGGTACATGTGATGTGTGAAGGTGATACTTATGACTTACATACACATCAGCTGGTTATTCATCATTCTAAATCAATAGGCATTATTTCATGAAGTTAATTATACACGGTGGCTTTTTCAGCGAATCTGATAGTGACGAGCAAACCAAACGCGCTAAACAGGAGGCCCTTTCGGCAATAGCCATGGAGGCTCATGCCTATTTGCAAACGCATACAGCAGTAGAAACTGCAGTGTACGCGGTAAGCTTACTAGAAGATAATGAACTTTTCAATGCCGGCTATGGATCTCAAATTCAAAGCGACGGTAAAGTAAGGCTGAGTGCTTCTTTAATGGATGGCAAAACCCAGCGCTTTAGTGGGGTAATTAATATTGAGGAAGTGAAAAACCCAATTTTAATTGCGGAAAAACTAATAGCTCATGACGACCGTGTTTTAAGTAATATCGGGGCACTTAATTTTGCCCGAGAAAATGGCTTCGAATATTTTAATCCCTTTACCCAGCACAGGCTCATTGAATATGAAGCGAAATTAAACCAGAAAGAAAGAAAGGGCACGGTAGGTTGTGTGGCTCTTGATAAAGACGGTCATCTTGCTGCAGCAACATCTACTGGTGGCAAAGGTTTTGAAATTCCTTGTCGGGTGAGCGACTCTGCTACTGTAGCAGGAAACTTTGCCAATTCTTTCGCAGCAATCTCTTGTACCGGTGTTGGTGAAGATATTGTAAGCGGAGGCCTGGCCACAAAAATTGTTACCCGTGTAACTGATGGAATGACTTTAAAACAGGCAACCGATAAGTCTTTTAAAGAATTGGCGCAGATAAATGGTTTTGCCGGTGTCATTGGCATCACTGCTGAAGGTGAAATCTATCATTCAGATTCTCATCCTTATATGGTTTGGGCGTCTTTTGACGTTAGTTTACAGGTATTTACCTAAAATACTTTATCTTTGTAAAATGTATAAACTTTGCCTGGTCGGCTTTTGTTGGCTTTTTTGTTTAAATGCAACTGCGCAATCCAGTGGTATGTCCGTACCAGAAACAGGTTTTAGCACAGGTGTGATTAACATTGCTGTATCTGAAGAGGATGAAGTTACCGGCGACAGCCTTTTTGCGGAAGCAGAAAAAAATCAAAAGAAGGGCGACCTGAATGAGGCTTTAACTTTATTTGGCAAAGCTGCTTTTGAATACAATAGTGTCAAAAACTTTAATGCTTATGGTGCCGCTTTGTTAAGATTAAGTACTATTCATTTACTGTTAAACAATTATACCGAAGCAGAGCAGGTTATTTTGAATGTTGCGCTGAAAAACTATTCCCGCATAGGAAATAGAAACGGGCAAATGGATTCCTACTTCCAACTGGGTAAAGTGTATTTTGCCTCCAACAAGTTAACACAGTCTTTATGGTTTTACACACAACAGGGAATCTTAGCTAAACAGCTTAAAAATAACCCCGCCTATATTGATTCAATGCTGGGGATTATCTTTATAAAAATTAAGAAAAAAGAATATAGCCTGGCACTTAAGGATATAAATAAGGCAGAGCTCTTTGCCAAAAGCACAAAAGTCAGTAAATATAACTTGCAATTTAAAAATACGCGAAGTGTGATTAAAAGTAAGGTTAGTGCGAAGAAGTAAATAGGATTTGCCTGGCTTTTTTAAGTTTACAATATAGAGACAGTATTATTACCGTCTCTTTTTTGGTTATTTCAGAAATTGGTATCATATTGGTTGTTGATTATAAAAATGGATTTTAAATTATTTAAGGAGATGTTGAAAAGAATTCTAATGGTAACTTTTACTGCCGCTGTATTAGCCTGTCAGGCTTCGCCCAAACAGCAGCCTATTGTAGAAGGTTTACCTAATATAAAACCTGCGGAGCAGCAAATCCTGGTTTGCAAAGAGCTTGTTGCCCTGATAGAAAATTACAATTACAAAAAGTTGAAACTCAATGATTCTATTTCCTCTCTTATTTTAGATGAGTATATAAAATCGTTAGATGGCGGTAAGAATTACTTTCAACAGGCAGACATCAAAGAGTTTGAGAAATATAGAAATACACTGGATGACGATTTCCGTAATGGGGACCTTAGTGCACCATTCTATATTTTTAATGTTTACCTGAAACGCTATAATGAATGGATCAACTATTCATTGGTGCAGGTAAAAGGAAAATATGATTTTAACCAGGAAGAGACCTACGTGTTTGATCGTGAAAAAATGCCCTGGGCTGCTTCTTCGACAGTGTTAAATGACATCTGGAAAAAAAGAATCAAGTATGAGCTTATTAATTTGCAAATTGCTGGTACTCCTCAAGAGAAGAACATAGAAACCTTAACCAAAAGGTACACAAATTTAAGGTCTCAGGTTGCTAAGATTAACAACCAGGATGTGTTTCAAACTATCATGGATGCTTTTACCCAAACCATAGACCCGCATACCAGTTATTTTAACCCTTCAAATGCAGTTGCTTTCAACGAAGATATGGCCCGTTCTTTTGAAGGAATTGGCGCCCGTTTGCAAATGGAAAACGAAGTGTTAAAGATTGGTGAAATCATTCCTGGAGGACCTGCATTCAGGTCTAAACTATTGAGTGCCGGCGACCGTATTATTGCAGTCGCTCAAGGTGCTGGTGAGTTTGAAGATATCATTGGCTGGAGAATTGAGAACTCTGTATCTAAAATTAAAGGGCCTAAAGGCACTAAGGTAAGGTTGAAAATTATCCCTGCAGGACAGGAGATGTCGAGTAAACCGGTAATCATTGAGCTGGTGAGAGAGAAAATTGTGATGGAAGAATCTTCAGCAAAAAAAGAAGTGAAAACAATCCAGTCAAATGGTAAAACCTTTAAAATAGGAATTATCAAAGTGCCTGGATTTTATGCTGATTTTAAAGCAGCTAAAGCAGGAGACCCTAATTATAAAAGTACCACTCGTGATGTGAAGTTGTTGATCGACACTTTGAAAAATAAAGATAAAGTTGATGCTATTGTGATGGACCTTAGGGCAAATGGTGGTGGTTCTTTATTAGAAGCGATCAGCTTAACAGGTTTATTTATTGATAAAGGACCTGTTGTACAAGTTAAAGACCTCAGGGGAGATATTGAAGTGAGTGATGATGAAAATCCGGGTGTTGCCTGGGCTGGTCCTTTTGGCGTGATGGTAGATCGTCTAAGTGCTTCGGCTTCTGAGATCTTTGCTGGCGCTATCCAGGATTATGGTCGTGGTATCATTCTTGGTACTCAAACTTATGGTAAAGGTACGGTACAATCCTCTATTGATTTAAATAGTCTTGTTAATCGCTCTTTATTACAACGTTTAGCTGCTTTAGTGGATAAAGGAACAATGAGAGCGCCCAATGGTGCAGAGCCAGCCGTACCTCAGTTAGGTCAGGTAAATTTGACGATGGCTAAATTCTACAGGGTGAATGGAAGCAGCACCCAACATAAAGGCGTGATGCCCGATATCGTATTTCCATCGCTTTATCCTCTTGATAAAATTGGTGAGGATACTGAACGTTCAGCTTTAGCGTGGGATGTGATTCAGCCTTCTGCTTTTGTCCCTGTAAGTGACCTTTCTTCTATTAAAGCTAACTTGAAGAAGTTGCATGAAGAAAGAATGAAGAGTTCTGTTGAATACAAAATGATGGAACAGGAGATTGCGGACATGAAAAAACGCGATGGTGAGGTTTCTGTAAGTCTTAACATCAATAAACTTAAGGCAGAGAGAGATAGTCTGGAGAACGCAGCGCTTGCCAGAGCAAATAAATTGCGTGCCTTAAGAGGCTTAGCGCCGGTTAAAAAAGGCGATAAAATTAAGAAAGAAGAAAGCTTTGACTTTGTTGAAGATGAAAGCCTACAAGTAATGGCTGATTTGATGCAGGTGAAAAACTAGATCACCATATTCTTTTAAAATCCTTAAAGGGATTAGCTCATGGAGATGAGTTAATCCCTTTTTTTATGACATAGGTATGGGTTGCCATAATCACTCCATCGAAAATACAATTAGCGGCACAGATATTGCATTTGCTGGCATATATAAACAAATCTACTTATGAATGTAAAACGTACTTTCGGGACTATTTTAACTGTGTTAGGAATTATCGGACTAATCTGGGGCGGAATTGGTTTTGTAAACCATAGTATTCAAACTCGCGAACTGGTTGTAGTGGCCATCATTGGCATCTTGTTCTTCGTATCGGGAATTGGACTAGTAAGAAACACAAAAGACGAAGCTTAGTGTTAAAAGGCTTTTTCATTAATGTTAATGAACCTTATAACATCAGGAATTAACTGAAGAGGGAAATGATCATTTACCTGGTAACAGAAAATTCAAGACACAAAAAGAGAGGCCGTCTCACTATCAAAAGTGATGCGGTCTTTTTTTTACTTTAACTTTTTGGATTTATCGAGATTTTTAAGATCTAAAACTTCTGTATTGAAGATTATTCATAAAAAGACCTAAAAAGAGCCGTTTTAGGCGGCTTTCTTTCTTAGATTTTGTGCAATTGCCAATAAGCCCCATTCTATTGCTACTTTTTCTTTACCACGGAGCATAAAGCGGCGGAACGCATGGTCTGTTTGATATTTGCGAAGACCGGTTCAACATCAAAGCAGCGCTTCTTCCTGTGCCTTATTCCTTGTTCGCTGGTAAGCAGCTCGTGTGCTTTCTTTTTTTGCCTTTTCAGATTTACATTGATCTCTATGATTCGGTTCGTTTTCGACTTATGACAAGCGCCGTTCAAAGGGCAATTGCTGCAGTTCTTAGCTTGATATCTCCTGGAGGCTTGTATAAACCCGTTGCCTGATTTCTTAGTGACATCGCCTATATAGTTCATTTTCTGACCCATCGGACAGATGTAAACGTCTTCTTGCGCATTGTAGAACAGCTTGTCAGCATGAAACGGGAACTTGTTTTTATAGTTTTCATTTTGGCTCTTATCAAACATATTGTATTTCACGTAACCCTCAATCTCCTTTTGCTCGAGCAAGGTATAATTTTCTTCGGAGCCGTATCCTGCATCTGCGGTAAGGGTTTTAGGCGCTTTGCCGAAACTGCTTTCATGTTGCTCCAGATGGGATTTTAGAGTTAGCGTATCTGTTGGATTTGAGTGAATGGTATAGTTAACGATGAACTGGTTTGAGGTGGATATCTGCACATTGTATCCAGGCTTTAGCTGCCCATTAAGCATGTGGTCTTCCTTCATGCGCATAAAAGTGGCATCAGTATCTGTTTTGCTATAACTATTTCTTTCCCCTAAAACAGCTTCCTGCTTTTCATACTTAGCAATGTTATCCGGGAAGTTCCTGGTGACATACCTGAGCTTGGCCTTTACCTTTTTATCTATGGTTTTGCCCGAAAGTGTTTCATTAAGCTTTTCTACTGTAGCCTTCACTTTTTCGGCATCAATGCTTGTAAAATCAGGAGGTTCAGGCATTTTATCTTCTTCAGAGGCGATATTCTGCGCATATTGCCAGATATCCTGAAGCTGCTTTTTCATCTTCTCCTTATTGGTCTGAATTGATTTCTTCCATACAAAAGTATATTTATTGGCGTTGGCTTCTATTTTGGTCCCATCAGTATAAACTTCATCGATGCTCAGCAGGCCTTCCTGTGCAAGTAACTGAACTACATTTTCAAAGACACTGCGAAGTGCATCTTTTAAGCGCACACCACGAAAACGATTGATGGTATTGTGATCAGGATGGTTCATCGCGCTTAACCACATAAAGTAAACGCTTTCCTTACATGCAGCTTCAAGCTTGCGGCTGGAATAGATGTTGGTGACATAACCATAAACCAATATCTTAAGCAACATTTGAGGATGATAGTTGGATCCTCCTTTAATATGATAGGCCTTTAATAGCGGCTCAAGATTGATATTATTGATTACTTCGTTCACAATCCGAACAGGATGGCCTTGGGGAACAAGTTCTTCCAGCGAAGGTGGAAGCATGAGAACCTGATCTTGACTATAAGGCTTGAAAGTAGGGTAATTGACAGCCATATTTCATTAACTTTTATACTTAAAAATATGAAAATCAGCTGTTTAAACAAAATATTAGTGCTTATATTTTATACTAAATATCTAAGCCCCAATCGATAAGGCAAAAAAATTAAGACATTAAAAAGCCTGTCATCATGATTAATGAGACAGGCTCTTTTCTTGTTTATAAACAGTTTTTTGAGATTAAGGACATTTATCATTTTCTAATTATAGGTATGACAAAACAACTGTTACCCCTCCTTTCTCATATTCTCTAATAATCTTGTCTCAGCTACTCCCAGTTAAGGTTACTTCTCTGAATATCCCCCACGTGGAATAATTTCACACGATACACCTCTTGATGGGCTATCTCCTTAGCCTAAACTCAAATAGATTAATATAGTTATGAAATGATCAAGACCGGTATATTTTGAATTATCTCATCTATTTAATCTTGCTATTCATGGACTTTTTAATTTCTTTTAGTATTGGTATCAACTATTTCACGACCCTATAATAATATTGTTAATTTAGTGAAAATAAATTTACAACAGTAAAATGCCAAAAATCGCGTTTAAGAGATATTGTGTAGGCTTTTAGTCGATTACAAATGCATTTGTTTTTTTACATTAGGGAAATACAGGACGGTACAGGTTGCCGCATTATATGTGAATAATTAATTTTAGGTAAACCAAATAAGAGTCCAACCAAATAATAGGAATTAACAACCTTAATAACCAAATATACTGTATGTAACAAATTCTACTTTCTTTTCATGGAATCATTGTGCGTTCGTGCAACTGATTTAGATTTTAGATTTTTTGTCAATTAATTACAAGATAGTTAATAAGGTATTTTTTATTTAAAAAATGCTATGAGTAAAATTGTGTGTAAATTTTTAATTGTCTTTTTGACAGTTATTGTAGCTGCTACGGGCTGCAGGAAACAAGAGTTTGATGAATT
>NZ_JAZQPU010000317.1:0-3612 GCF_045628745.1 Pedobacter sp. | reverse complement strand
CGCTCAAAAGAAACCGGAGCATTTTTTAAATATTCCGGTTTCTTTTTTTATACGGCTATGGTCAGGTATTCAAGAGCCGCTTAACTTCCTAAATTAAAGCTTCACCTGTCTGATGATATTTTTAATATTGAGCTCAATCATATCGGTCATGGTTTTACATTCCAGGTACTGATCGTCTACAAAGTGCGAAGCCATGCCTTTTTTAAGCTGCTCAATATTGGCAGAGGTAGTCAGCACTTCGTGGTTTGACACGTCGCGTAGATCTGCTAAACGATGCCTTTCACTGCGCACCCGATGGAGGATGGAAGATTTTTCTTCCTGCTGGTATTGTAAAAAAGTTTTGTCAGAAAGCTGGTTCATGCATAGCTGTACATAAGGGAAGTTTTCTTTGAAAAACTGTGGCAGGTAGACCTTGATATTGCCTTCATAAAACTGCTGGTCGAAATCAATTGCCCTGATCCGGAATTGGATGTCATCAAAATCTGGCGTAATCTGTACCACAAAATTATAAGCCCTCATGTCACCCAGCAGCATCACCAGGCAACGTTCATTAAATTTAACAAACTCTTTGGCAATCCTGGTGGGGTTATATTCTGGTCGGTGGAGGTAATCGCGGGCAAATACATCACCTGGAATGCCAGCAATATGTTCTTCGATGAGCGTTTCGCGGTCTACAAGGTAGTTGACCTGGTTAGGCGATAAAATCTCTTCCATCTCTAAGCCATAAATACGCGAAGCATCTGCTCTTTTTACATAGAAATAATCGTAAACATCGTTTAAGCGGTTTACTATTCTAATGCGGAAAGGGTGTGTATTGCCAAAGCTGCAATATTCTATGCGGTCAATATATTTATGTTGTACAATCCTTAAGTTTCCCGAAGCCTTTAAATTGGCATAGATCACTTTCAGTCCATTGTGTAATTCTTCAATCTGGCTGTTTGAATAAATGGGGCCTTGCCATAACGAATCATTTCCATCTTTATCCATGATGGGAAAACACTCATCAAACTGCAATAAATCATCATACGATATGGGTAAACGTGATTCCCTTTCGTAAGTTTTAAGGTATTTCTGTAGCGCAGGCGATACCGGAAATATTGGCTTTTTCAGCGCTATTTTAACATCATTTAATTCCATCAAGCTGCAATTTAAATTCAATTTACTGTTTTCTGCAATAATTTACCTTATAAAATTGAAGCCTATTCTGGAACCTGTTCTTCAGGGATTGTCTTTTTTAAATGTTTCATTACCGTGGTGGCTGTAAAGCCGTGCATGACCAAAGAAATTAGAATGGTAAAAGTGACCATGGTCCATAATTCTTTTTCATGAAAAAAGTTAGCCTCCTTAAAGGCAAAGGTGAGGTAGAAAATAGAACCCAGGCCTCTGATGCCAAAAAAGCTGATGGCCAGTTTTTCCTTGATGTGGATGTTAGCTTTATACAGGCTGATATAGGCGGTTAAGGGGCGGACAATCAATAAAAAGAGTAGTGTAAAGAGGACCATTTTCCAGGTTAGCCCACTTAAAATCCCAGACGTCAGCGCCGCACCAAATAAAATGAGGACCACAGCAATCAGCAGGCGCTCAATCTGGTCGGTAAAAGAGTGAAGGTAATTATGAAATTGCGCTTTTTTCTCAAAATGTCGCAGACTGATGGCACAAATAAAAACAGCGATAAAGCCGTAACCCTGAATAAGCTCAGTAAGTCCATAAACCAATAGCGTAAGGGAGATGGCCAGAAATCCATCTGTGGTTTCTAAAAATGTATATTTCTTAGTAAGGCGAAAGAGAACAAAGCCTACTAATCGCCCCGTGGCAAAGCCTAAAACAAGGCCTGCAGTAATTTTATATAACACATCAAAGGCAAACCATTGTGCTAAGCTTGCCTCGTTAGCCTGGTTACCAGCCATTAAGGCAAGGGTGATGGCCAGCCAGGTAAAAGGAAAAGCCATGCCATCGTTAAGGCCCGCTTCTGCAGTTAGGGAAAACCTTGCTTCTGATTTGATGCCTGTATTTGGTGGTTCTACCTGCACATCGGATGCTAAAACAGGGTCGGTAGGGGCAAGTACGGCCCCTAACAACATTGCCGAGGCCAGGTCAAAGTTAAAAAGTGTATAACCTAAAAAAGCGGCCCCTGCAATACTGCCTACCATGGCAATGATAATCAATTTCAAAGGACTAGCCCAGTTTTTTAAGGAAAAGGAACGGTCAATTTTAAGCCCTGTACCCATTAGGGAAATGATGACGACCACTTCCGTGATTCTTAAGATCAATTCCTGGTCGGAGGAAGGATCTGGTGCTGGCAACACTTTAGGGAAGAATAAATAAATTAATACACCTGCCAATACATAGATAACTGAATAGGATATCCCTGTTTTTTTGGTGAACACGGGCATCCAGGTCATAGCAAAGGCGGCTAAACCGAAAAGTGTGAGGAGGAGGATGTAATTATCCATGGAAAGCCATGCCCAAAAGCTGTGCCAAGGGATCGCTAGTCTTTTAGCGTAAACAATTTTTCACATTCCACATCGAAATTCTGTAAATTGCGCAAAAAATTAGTTATGAGTGCCATAAACACAATCCCTGAATATAAAGATTTTAAAGAGTTTTACCTGAATGCTGTTGTTCCTTTGAAAGAGCAAAACCCAACTTTCCGCAGGTTAGATGGTAAATTAGTTGGCTCTACAAGAAATGTGACTGCTTACTTTTGGTACCAGAATAAAAAATGGAGAGTAGATGCTGATACTTTCATCGACCGTTTAAAAATTGCTTTTGAAGAATTTGAGAAAAGCGATGAGCCTTTTAAAATCAAACATACCCGCGATCATCAAGGTGAGAGTCTATTGATTAAAGGACAGCCGATCAGAAATAAAAAGTTCAACGTTTACCGCGTTTCTTAATTCGGTTAAACATTATAAAAATCCCTGGATAGCACAACTGTTCAGGGATTTTTTGTGTCTGGTATTTTGAACTCGTGTAATACGTTGAACCTGTATAAATTTTAAACTCGTGTACAACATGGAACCTGGATAAATAAAAAAGCTCAAACAGCCTTTCGGCATATTTGAGCTTTAACAATTGTTGATTGTTATAAAGTAGGAAATGAGTTTACCAGCCTGGGTTCTGCATGGCCGTTTTTTGTTCAGCGCTTAATGGCTGTCCACCTGCCTGGTTAACATCAAGGAAAGTTTGTGGTATTGGGCGGTAAAAGTGTTTATCGCTCACATTCGCTGCTGCTTCCGGATTAAAGGCTTTCGCTCTGATGACAAGAGTTTTTGTTCTTGCCAAATCTTCCCAACGGTGAAATTCACCCATCATTTCGCGGGCTCTTTCATTCAGAATGAAATGGATAAAGCCATTTGCTTTGCCAGATACACCTGAAGGATACATTTCAGCTTCCGCTTCTGTTGTACCAGGTGTAAAAGCAGCTTCAGTAACCAACATTGCTGCTTTTGTAGAAGCTACAGCTGTTTCTGGCAAATTTTCTGCCTGGAAATAAATAGGCTCACGTGCTTCTTGGGCAGCATAACCTGCACGGTCACGTAATTTGTTAATCAACCTTAAAGCTTCTGTATAGTTTTCTTTACGACCGTAAGCTTCTGCAACAATCAGGTA
>NZ_JAZQPU010000316.1:0-6174 GCF_045628745.1 Pedobacter sp. | reverse complement strand
TTTTATTTAATGCTTATTTTTTAAGGAAAGAAAAGTCTTTGCCAATAAAACGGGCAGCAGCACCTAACTCTTCTTCAATACGCAACAATTGGTTGTATTTTGCAATCCTGTCTGAACGGGAAGCTGATCCTGTTTTAATCTGACCACAGTTTAAAGCTACCGCTAAATCTGCAATCGTTGTATCTTCAGTTTCACCACTTCTATGGCTCATTACAGAAGTATAACCACTGTTTTGTGCTAAACTCACCGCATTGATGGTTTCGGTTAAAGAACCAATCTGGTTAACTTTTACCAAAATAGAGTTAGCAATGTTTTTATCAATACCTTGTTGTAAACGTTTAACGTTAGTTACAAACAAATCATCACCCACTAACTGTACTTTATCACCGATAGCACGTGTTAAAGATTCCCAGGCAGCCCAGTCGTCTTCATCTAAACCATCTTCAATAGAGATGATAGGGTATTTACTTGCCCAGTCAACCCAGTAATTAACCATCTCTTCAGAAGTTAATTTATCACCTGAAGATTTGTGGAAGTTATAAGTTTGTGTTTTTGAATCGTACATTTCTGAAGCCGCAGCATCCATAGCAATCCAAATGTCTTTACCCGGTGTAAAACCAGAAGCTTCAATAGCCGTTAATACGGTTTCAATAGCTTCAACGTTAGAGCCGATGTTAGGGGCAAAACCACCTTCATCACCAACATTGGTAGAGTATCCTTTTTTCTTTAAAACTGTTTTCAGGTTATGGAAAACTTCTGTACCCATTTGCAAAGCTTCAGAGAAACTGCTTGCACCTAAAGGCATGATCATGAATTCCTGAAAATCAATTTTGTTGTCCGCATGTGCACCACCGTTTAAGATGTTCATCATCGGTACAGGTAAAGTATTTGCATTTACACCGCCAATATAACGGTATAATGGTTGTCTGCTTTCTTGTGCCGCAGCTTTAGCTACAGCAAGTGAAACGCCTAAAATGGCATTTGCACCAAGGTTACCTTTGTTTTCAGAACCATCAAGATCGATCATTAATTTATCAATCAGGTTTTGTTCAAAAACATCAACACCCTGTAATTCTGAAGCTATTTTGTTATTTACATTGTCAACGGCTTTTAATACACCTTTGCCCATGTAGACTTTATTATCCCCGTCTCTCAACTCAACAGCTTCATGTTTTCCTGTGCTTGCTCCAGATGGAACTGCTGCACGGCCCATATTTCCGTTTTCTGTTACTACCTCTACTTCAACTGTAGGGTTCCCTCTTGAATCGAGGATTTGTCTTGCATGAACATCAATTATTAAACTCATTTTTAATAGTTTTATGGTTAAATTACTCTTAGTGTAAATTTTACAATTACTAAGTACTAATCCAAAGTTAAAATAAATTTTAAATTATCAGTTGGATTGCTTAATTTTTTGACGGTGTTTTATGCCAATGATTTGAGATACAACCAATAAGGCCGAGCTCAGCAGACCTGCATAATGATGAAAATGACCTTTCCAGACAAAGTTACTTTGAATCAGGGCAACCAGGTTAAAGATAAACAAGGCTATACAGGCAACGATAATTATTTTTGCTTTCATTTTTTTATTCCCATTTAAAAACCTTTACGGCAACTGAATATACCACAATTCCCCAGATCAGCATAATCAGGATTTGCATTTTAACATCCCATAAACCGGCACCTTCAAAAGCCACCTTGCGTAGGGCATCGTTCAGGTAGGTGAGTGGCAAAGCTCTGCTGATAGGCTGTAGCCAGGTGGGAAATGTATCTATAGAAAAGAAAGTTCCCGACAGTAAAAATTGCGGCAAGGTAATGATATTTGAAATGGGAGGGATGGTGCTTTCGCTTTTAGCAATTCCTGATACCACAAAACCAAAACCCATAAAGACAATTACGCCTAAGGTGGCCAGAATCAACATGTTGATGACAGTGACCACACCATGGATTAACGTAAAGTTGAAGAAAAGCTTACCCAGGATGATGATAAATAAAGCACCTAAAAGTGAAAAGCCGATGCGTGCAATAGCTTCACCCAATACAATGCTGGAGCGTTTAACTGGTGTGGCGAAAAAGCGTTTGATGACCAAGGTTTGGCGCAGGCTGAAAAATACAAATGCAGTACCAAAAACACCGGTACTCAACAGCGCAAAACCAAGCTGACCGGGTAAGATAAAGTCAATTTTGCGGTATAGTCTACCCGTTACCGTGCTTTCATTTAGTTGGGCCACAGTTGGTTGTACGTCTTTGGTGTTCAGTTGATAAAGCAGGTTATTTAAAATCGACTTGAGAATGTTTGCTTTATCTGCTGCGGCAGTGCTGTATTGCACATTGGCTAAATAGGCCGGCAGCCCCTTGCTATTTTTCTCTACGGCAATGGAAGCATCAAGGTTTCCTTTTTCAAGGTCTTCATGAATCTCTTGCAGGGATTTATCTTTTGTTAAATGCACTACAGCAGACTGCTCTAAAGCACTAATAACAGGGTTGCTGAAGTCAGAGCCGGGCACTACAGCCAGGTTTACCTTAATGCCGTTATTGCCCATAAAGCCGAAGACTAGAATAAAAATCAACGGGAAGGCAAGGGTAAAGATCACGGCAGAAGGACTGCGCATGATAGACCTGAAACTTGCTTTTGCCAGTGCCAGGGTTGCCCTGGTGTTATTATAGGGTTTTATCATATTTCTTGTTTATCCCTCGCGCCATTCCTGGCCGGTGAGGTTAATAAATACATCTTCCAGGTTGGCTTTTTTAACTTCTTTCTTGCGTTCAAAGCCACTGTTAACCAGCTTGTCTATTAAATTATCGGGACTATCCAGGGCAATGATCTTTCCGTTTTCTACAAAAGCCACACGGTCGCACAGCTGTTCGGCCTCATCCATATAATGGGTGGTAATGACTACAGTGGTGCCGTTATTGCGGATGCCGATAATTAAATCCCATAAGTTACGGCGCGCCTGGGGGTCTAGCCCTGTGGTAGGCTCGTCGAGGAAGATGATTTTAGGGTTATTGAGTAAGGTAGTAGCGATGGAGAAACGTTGCTTTTGTCCGCCAGATAAAGCTTTGTATTTCGCTTTAGCCTTATCCTGCAGGTTTACTTTCTCCAGCATCTCCATCGGCTTGATGTCAACGCCATATAAACCGCCAAAAAGTTCTAACAGTTCTACCAGGTTCAGGTTAGGGTAATAACCTGCTGCCTGCAGCTGTACGCCAATGATCTGTTTAATTTGCTGGGCATCTTTGTCTACCGAAAAACCATTGACCATAATCTCTCCCGAGGTTTTTTCCCTCAGCGTTTCAATGATTTCCAGGGTAGTAGTTTTACCGGCCCCATTGGGGCCTAGTAAACCAAAGATTTCATTTTCATAGACGTCAAATGTAATGCCTTTTACAGCAGCAAAGTCGTCATAATTTTTAACCAGGTCTCTCACACTGATAATGGCTTTCTTGCGCTCCATGGTGTAAAAATAAAAGGTTTTAAGGAAAAGAAATGGCTCTTTTCCCTAAAACCTGTAAAATATCGTTAAAGAATGTTGTTGTTCCTGATTTTGCTGCTTACCAAGCTAATTCGCCTTTGATCATCTCGATGAAATCGTCAAATAGGTAACGAGAATCATGCGGACCAGGAGACGACTCAGGGTGGTATTGTACCGAGAATGCTTTTTTGCCTTTTACACGGATACCTTCGATCGACTGGTCGTTTAAATTGATGTGTGTAATTTCTACCTTATCAGAATTTCTAACCTCATCTGGAACCACACCAAAACCATGGTTTTGTGAAGTTACTTCACAACGGTTTTTGATGATGTTTTTAACAGGGTGGTTTAAGCCACGGTGTCCGTTAAACATTTTCATGGTACCGATGTCATTTGCTTCTGCCAATAACTGGTGGCCAAGGCAAATACCGAACATAGGTTTATCAGCCGCTAAAATTTCTTTCACCGTCTCAATAGCATAAGGCATGGCTGAAGGATCGCCAGGGCCATTGGAAATAAAATAACCATCAGCACCCCATTCGTTCATTTCCGCGAAAGGCGTTTTGGCAGGGAAAACCTGTACGTAGATATCTCTGTCGTCGAAGTTACGTAAAATGTTTTTCTTGATGCCTAAATCTAAAGCGGCAACTTTATAAGTAGCATCCGGAGATCCATAGAAATAAGAAGTTTTAGTAGATACCTGTGAAGATAACTCTAAGCCATCCATGGAAGGTACAGCATCAAGTTTCTTTTGCAATTCTGCTACATCAACAATTTCTGAAGAGATAATGGCATTCATCACCCCTTTATTTCTGATGTGGCGTACTAAAGCACGGGTATCGATGTCAGAAATACCGACAATATTTTCGTTCTGAAAGTAGTCCTGGATAGATTCTGAAGCTTCCTTGCGACTAAAGCCGATGTTGTAGTTTTTACAAACCAGGCCAGCAATTTTAATCGTTTCAGATTCACCTTCTTCTTTATGAATACCATAATTCCCAATGTGAGCATTGGTGGTCACCATGATTTGTCCGAAATATGAAGGGTCAGTAAAGATTTCCTGGTAACCGGTCATCCCTGTATTGAAACAAATTTCTCCGGAAGTAGTGCCAATTTTTCCAGCAGCTTTTCCGTGAAATACGGTGCCATCTGCCAATAACAAGATCGCAGGTAACTTGATGTAGTTAGTCATGATAAATATAATCAGAAATTAGATTGAAAAAAGAGAAAAAATAAAGGGGAATAGTGGCATTACTGCTGCTTTTTCTATTAACAAATGTGCTGTTATCTAACCCGTTCATTTCGGGATACAAAGATACAGTTTTGGTATCTAATTTCAATATTTTTTTTATTAGTGATCATTAGGCGTGTATTTGATTTGTAAAACTTAATTTTGTTGCCCTAAACCTTATAGGAATGTCCGTAAATAAAGAAGTAAAGCGTATAACAACCCATACCCTGCAAGAAATGAAAGAGCGTGGGGAAAAAATTGCCATGTTAACTGCCTATGATTATTCTATGGCAACTATTTTAGGTGATGCCGGTCTTGATGTTTTATTGGTTGGTGATTCTGCCTCTAATGTTATGGCAGGCCATGAAACAACTTTGCCTATTACCCTTGATCAAATGATTTATCATGCCCAGGGCGTGGTTAGAGGCGCCGGACGTGCATTTGTAGTGGTTGATTTACCTTTTGGTACTTACCAGGGGAATTCTAAAGAAGCTTTAAATTCTGCCATCAGGATTATGAAAGAATCTGGTGCCCATGGGGTGAAATTAGAAGGTGGACAAGAAATTGTAGAATCTGTACAAAGAATCATTACCGCAGGTATTCCTGTGATGGGCCATTTGGGTTTAACACCACAGTCGATATATAAATTCGGAACCTATACCGTAAGGGCTAAAAGTGAAATTGAAGCGGAGAAATTAAAAAGTGACGTTTTAGTGTTACAGGAAGCTGGTTGTTTTGCCATTGTGCTGGAAAAAATCCCTGCTCAGTTAGCGAAGGTGGTCACTGAAAGTTTGCACATCCCGACAATAGGAATTGGTGCCGGAATGCATTGCGACGGACAAGTATTGGTGGTGAATGACATGATTGGCTTAACCAAGGGTTTTAGACCTCGTTTTTTACGCCAGTACCTTGATTTATATGAAGGTATTAAAGATGCTGCAGCATCTTATATCAATGATGTTAAAGGGAACAGTTTCCCTAATGAAAAAGAACAATACTAATGCCGATTACGGAAAAAGATATCCTTTTTGAAGATAACCATTTAATTGCGGTCAATAAACGGGCCGGCGATATTGTGCAGGTGGATGAGACGGGTGATGAATCGCTTGACGAAAAGGTAAAAAAATATATTGCTCACAAGTATAATAAGCCCAGTGAAGTTTTTCTGGGTGTGATGCACCGCCTTGACCGTCCGGTGAGTGGGGTTATTTTATTTGCCCGCACCAGCAAGGCCCTGGCCCGCATGAATGATGTGTTCAAAAACCGCGAGGTCAAAAAAACATACTGGGCAATAGTACGCAACAAACCGGCAGCCTTGTCGGGTACTTTGGTGCATTACCTTCTTAAAAATACACAGAAAAACGTGGTGACTGCCCATAACAAAGAAGTGGCAGGCAGTCAGTCAGCGTGCCGAATTAAGCTACAAGCTGATTGGTGAGCTTGGTGGCTATTATTTGTTGGAGGTTGATC
>NZ_JAZQPU010000315.1:0-3478 GCF_045628745.1 Pedobacter sp. | reverse complement strand
AGGGCCTTCTGAACGATATGGTAACTATAAGGTTCAGAATACCTTTCAGTAATTTGAACGTCCTTAACTTGTAATGATTTTCATTACTATTTTCGGGAGTTAATTCCATAAAAAAGGAGCTACATGATAGCTCCTTCGTATTAATGTTGGTTAACAAACCTTGTTCTTAGTAACCAAAGTTTTGTTCCCAGTTTGTTCTTGTTTTGAGTTCATTTTGTGGAATAGGAAGCAACAGATCTTTTTTCGTTGGTGCTTGTCCATTGAATGTAGAATGGTAACGAGAAGTAGATGCTGATAAGGTAGATATTGCTTCAGCTTCACCCCATCTTACCAAGTCAAAGAACCTCTTTCCTTCGCCAATAAATTCAAACTTTCTTTCTTTTTTAATATCATCAAGGGTAGGGCTTGAGGCTAATAAAGGTAAATTTGCCCGGGTCCTGATTTTATCAACATACTGTTTTGCCTCAGCAGCTTTCCCATTTTTAACAAGTGCTTCTGCATATAGAAGAAAAACATCTGCATCACGGATAATTGGGAAATTACGAGGAAAATCATTCCATGATTTAATTTTTGTATTGGTATTATCTTTTTCAAGGAATTTAGTGACAATGTTTTTTAATACAAATGTACGCGTCGGTACCGTACTAATAGCACTATAATAACCGGTGTCAATACTTGCCGCAAAGCGAAGATCATTGTTTTTCTTCATTTCTTTAACCACTAGCGTGTCTACCCTCATGTCCTGACCTTGCATAGAATAAGTTGAATAAGTCCATTCTGGAAAAGGACTGCCAGAAGATCCGGAATTGGTGATGTAACCAGGTAAACTTGAGCCAGTGTTAACTCCTGATGCAAACTGAATAGAGAACAAATCATATTTATTCTCGTTGGCCAGGGTAAAGAGTTGTGCATAAACAGGACCAAAACGGGCATTCACATCAGTGATGATACCTCCTAAAACAGTTTCTGCTTTAGCATAAGCTGTAGCATCATTTAGGGGATAGCCCGCCATTGTCATGTAAACCTGACCCAATAGTGCGTTTGCCGCCAGGCTGCCTACGCGTCCTGCATCAGTTCCTGTATATACTTTAGCTAAATTTGCTGAAGCATATTGTAAGTCTGAAATTATTAAGGCATAGATATCATTAGCAGAGGCACGTGGAAGGTTAATAGCCGCGCTGTTCTCAATAGGCTCAGTAATCAATGCTACTGGTCCAAAAGACCTCACTAATTCAGCATAAGCATAAGCCCTTAAAAAGCGGGCTTCTGCACGGTATCTTAAATAAGATCCCTCCTGCGTATAGTATAACAAGTTATTTGCCTCTTTAATGATCTGGTATAATCTAGCGAAAATCCCAGATACAGTACCCGAGTTAGGTGAAATTAAATACTTTCTTAATTCCAGTTGATCGTTCTGTGCAGAAGTTTCTCCTGCAATATAAAGTAAGTCTGATCTGTTTTCTGAAGCCAGCCAAAAGTAATCTGTGGCAAAGTCTGTATTGGTGCCATTTCTTCCTAAACGGGCATAAATACCCACCACAGCTTGTTTAATTTCTATTTCATTTGAATAAAAAGTATTTGAGGTGTTATTTTCAACAGGGGCAATATCAATTGTTTCTTTGCAAGAGGGAAGGAATAGTATTCCGGCACTTGCCAATAAGGTGATAAAAAATTTATATGTTTTCATTGTGCTTAAATAAATCGTCAATTAAAAAGTTGCTGTTAAACCAAAGGAAAGCGTTCTGGCCAAAGGATATGCACCCCAGTCTGAATTATCCTGAGTTGCTGCTTCAGGTGAAAAACCTGGATAATATTTATCAGACAGGAAAACATTATCACACGATGCATACAGGCGTAAGCGGGTGAAAGCTTTTTTCAATACAGGTAAGTTATGTCCGAGTGTTATATTTTTAATTCTTAAGTAGGCAGCAGAGTACATCCAGTTCGTATCGTAATTGCTTGTAACGGCAGAAAAGAATGCAGGTACTTTTCCATCACCAGGCTCTTCTTCAGACCAATAGGCATTATGAAGCCAACTAGCCATATAAAGATATTTAGTGTCATTGGTGGCCCTGTTCCATCCACGTGAACCAATAGATAACAAGTCACCGCCAACTCTTCCTTGCACTAAAACACTCAGGTCCCAGTTTTTATAGGTAAAAGTATTGGTCATTCCCCACTCAAATTTTGGTTGATAATTACCCGCAACAACATAATCATTTGCATCAATTTTACCATCATTATTGGCATCCATGTATTTAGTATCACCTGGCTTTTGTCCAGAATAAATAGGGATTTTTGGAGTGTAATTGCCACTGGCATCTTTATTAAAATCAGCTTCACGCAATACGCCTGTTGCCTGTAATAAATAATAAGAATTAACCGGACTACCCACTCTTTGAATTAGCGTACTTCCTTGTCCAACTTTTATATCGGCATTATTATTCGTTAATGCGGTGATCTTATTACGGTTCATGGATAAGTTCAATGAAGTATTCCATTTAAAGTTACTTTGTGTAACGTTTACCGTATTTAATTCTAATTCAAATCCTTTATTATCTACACTTCCAATATTATCGAACATGTTTGAGAACCCTGTTGTTAAGGATACCGGGGCATTTAATAACAAGTCAGTTGTTTTTTTATAGTAAACATCTGCAGAAAGACTAATTCTATCTCTAAAAAAGCCAATGTCTAAGCCAAGATTATAGCTGTCAGTTTTTTCCCATCTAAGTTTTGAATTAGAAATAGTAGAAACGATAAAGCCATTGGTAACGCTTTGCGCATCTCCAATTGGATAATTTAGCGCACCTAAAAGGGATAGAAATGCAGAAGTGTTGATTCGGTCATTTCCTGCTTGTCCCCAGCTAGCCCTGATTTTTGTTGATCCTAACCAGGAGATTGATTCCATGAAAGGCTCATCACTGATTTTCCAGCCTCCGGAAATAGAGGGAAAATATCCCCAACGGTTATTAGGGCCAAATTTAGATGATCCATCTGCACGAAGTGAGGCTGCTAATAAATAACGGTTTTTATAGGCATATTGAACTCTACCAAAATAAGAGATCAAAGCATTACTCGATGCGGAAATATTGTTGAAATTAGTAGTATTACCGCGGGTATTATCAAATACCCATGTTTTATCATTTGGAAAGCCTGTTTGTCCCTGATCGCTGGTTTCATCTTTATTTGTTTCCTGAGTAGCACCCAAGAGTCCGTTGATGGAATGATCATTAATTTCTTTCACATAATTCAGGGTTCCTTGTAATAACAAGCTATTTGAAGATAACGATGTTTTTCTTGAACTGGATAGTTGTCCAGGTGTAGCCTGATCCCATGTACCCTGAATCCAGGTCGGGTTATAAGTTTTTTGAAGGTTATTACGGAAATTCCAGCCTACTAAGCCATTTAAATCTAAACCTTTAATAATATTAACCGTACTATTGAAGGCCGTATTCATTCTAACATCTTTTTGAAC
>NZ_JAZQPU010000314.1:0-7330 GCF_045628745.1 Pedobacter sp. | reverse complement strand
GCTGATGAGTTATTTCCCTATTGTGGCTTAGAAGCTGCAAAAAAAGAAACCGAGATCAACAGGGTATGGCGGGATTTACATACCGCAAGTCAGCATGCTTTATTAACGTTTGAATAATTAAGAGGCTCTTATTAATTGTTTTAACAATACAATCTGCCCTAAATGATAATGAATATGCTCTGCACTGCCCTGTAAGTTCTTATAAGTTGATGAATAACCGGGCAAAATAGGCGATAACAAGCGGTTTTTATCCACTGCCCTGATAGCTGTAGCCAATTCCTGTGCAGATTTTAGATGATCATCTTTGAGTTGTTGCCATGCTTCTTCAGTGGCTAGTTGAGGAACATTGTATCCGTTATGCTCATCTTCAGGTATATTAACCCCATTGATTCGCTGTACCATTAGCCTGTTCCAGAACATTAAGTGATGTACCAATGAGGCGATGGTATTTACACTAGCATTGGTTAAAGTAACCGCTTCGCGTAGCGTCACATCATTTAAGGTGGAGTTGACATCAACTTCAGTCCAATTATTTCCTTCATTTACTTCAATAATATGCTGTGCAATGAGTTCTGTAATTTTCATGTTTCCCTAATTTACAATAAACAATTCCCCTTGCTTTTATAAATGTATTGCTAAAGATTTTGTTTTCTAAAAATACTTGGTGTTGTACCGGTATGCTTTTTAAAGAACTTGATAAAATAAGACTGGTCGTTAAAATCAAGTTGAATGGAGATGTCGGCTATAGAAAGCTTCATATTGATCAGTAGTCGCTTGGCTTCCAGAATGACCCGATCGCGAATGAGCTGGCCTGCTGATATGCCCAGATAATCATTTGTCACTGCATTAAGGTGATTTGGGGTAATGTTTAAAGTTCAGCATATTCTTTGGGAAACCGCAGGCTGATGTAGTTGGCTTCAATCAGTTTCCTGAAGCTTTTAATAATGGTATAGTGGTACGAATTATTTTTTACCGGGTTGACGATGGCCATGGCTCTTGAGACCTGGATAAAAATTTGCAGCATCAATAGCCTGGATAGATCTGCACTATACAGGAATGTATTTTGCCATGCCCAAAGATAAGTAAAAACCCTATGTTGTGATTTTTTTAACGTATAACTCATCAACAAGAATAATGACAATAACCAATAAGGGCACAGCGAGGATAATGCCTAAAGCACCAGACAAAGTACCCATGATCACCTGGCTTACAATGGTCAATGCGGGTGGCAGGTTGATGATTTTCTCCTGGATAATCGGTGTAACGATACTGCTGACTATCATTTGTGAAACGACATAAATCAAGGCCGTGATGATGGCTGTATTGGTGCCAATGGTGAGGCCAAGTAAAATCCCTGGAACCATAGCTACTAGTGAGCCAAAATTTGGAATGAGTTTCAGCATCCCCGTAATTAACCCTAACACAAGAGCTACGGGTATCCCCATAATCGTTAAACCGATAGTAATTAACAGGGTTATCAACACCATGGAAATAACCGTGGCTTTAAGCCACCCCTTTAAATCATGGATAATGCGTTCAATAACCGCTTGAAAGAGCATCTTTTTGGTTTTTGGAACGAGTTTTAACATCCCGTTTTTATATAGAATAGGATTTGCGGTAAAAAAGATCCCCAGCAAAATTATAATGTATAGATTTCCCAATACACCAAAACTGGTGCTAAAAAAATGCTGCGCCGTATTGAGCAATTTTTCTGAATTTTTTCCAGAAAGATGGTTAAGCACCTTCAATCCTGTAGGTGTTTCAGCAAGCTTTAATTTAACATTGTTAATGGTGTTAGGCAGGGTGTCATTCAAAATCGAGATTTGATTTTGAATCTTGGTGCCCATAAACCAGAATAATGAACCAATAAGGAGAAATGTTCCGGCGATAGACACAAACATACTGAACCACCTGTTGAGTTTGGTGTTTCGTTGAATTACATCACCCAATCCATGGAAATATAAAGATATAAGCGCACCTGCAAGAACCATCAATAACACATTAAAGGCCACCCTTGCGATGAGAATGAATACCACAAGCAGTGCAACAATGATAACCGTTTGCCAAACTTTTTGAATATAAGTAGTTTCTTCTGTAGTCGTTTTTTCAGACATTTTTATTTGCTGAGCGTGTGTAAGGAATAGCGTAACCTGTAATAGTATGGAAACACCAGTAAGGGAAACATTGTTTTTTCCTTAAGCCGTTACCTTAACAATTATAAAGAACTATTCGCTTATATCAGCCCAAATTGTCATTAAAAGCTACAAATTTTGAATATTAAATTGTGAAGTAACCTGTATAAAATAAACACATATTACACAATTAATATAATTATTAAATCAGAATAACATATTTATGTAATATTGTAATAATATATTATCTCAATTGATTTAATTGTATATTCGATCATTCACGGTTAACCTATGCTAAAAATTAATCCAGTTTGACTAATGTTTAATAATCTATAACTCTTTAGATATAGTGCTTTTTAACCTCTCAATTTTAACAAGATGCTATTCAACTCACTCAATTTCGCCTTTTTTTTACCCGTTGTCTTTTTCCTTTATTGGTTTTTCTTTAAACGAAGTCTTCCTTTACAAAACCTTCTATTGTTGGTCGCCAGTTATTTTTTCTATGCTTGCTGGGACTGGCGTTTTCTTTTTTTACTGGTCTTCTCCATTCTTCTTGATTTTACTACAGGAATAAAGATTGCGCAGGCCACCAGACCAGGAGTCAGAAAATTCTGGCTCTGGCTAAGTATATCTATTAACCTTGGCCTGCTGGGGGTTTTTAAATACTTCAATTTCTTTTCAACATCCTTTGCGGAGGGCCTCTCTGATATAGGGCTGCAGGTAAACCCCATGACTTTGAATGTAATTTTGCCCATAGGTATATCCTTTTATACTTTTCATGGTTTATCTTATATCATTGATGTTTACAAAAATAGAATTGAACCAGAAAGGAATTTTGTGGTTTACTCCGTCTTTGTCAGTTTCTTCCCGCTGCTGGTAGCTGGCCCCATCGAAAGGGCAACACACTTGTTGCCACAGATCAAAAAGAAGCGTAAATTTAGCTATACACAGGCTGTTGATGGTTTAAGACAAATTCTCTGGGGTTTGTTTAAAAAGGTAGTTATTGCTGATAATTGCGCCTACTTTGCAAATATGATCTTCAACAATTCTGGAGATTATAGCGGCAGTACACTTGTTTTGGGCGCTTTGTTCTTCACATTTCAGATTTATGGTGATTTCTCTGGTTACTCTGATATAGCCCTGGGCACAGCAAAATTATTTGGGATTGAACTTTTAAAAAACTTCAACTATCCTTATTTCTCCAGAGATATTGCTGAATTCTGGAGAAGATGGCACATCTCACTTTCCAGCTGGTTTAAAGATTATGTCTATATCCCTTTAGGCGGCAGCAAAGGTGGTAACTGGATGAAAATACGCAATACCTTTATCATTTTTATCTTAAGTGGTTTCTGGCATGGGGCAAACTGGACCTTTATTGTTTGGGGCTTCTTAAATGCACTGTTTATCATACCTTCTATACTTTTAAAAACCAATAGAAGTAATATTGATATTGTAGCCAAAGGTAAGCTTCTTCCATCTCTTCGTGACTTATTCCAAATTATACTCACTTTTAGCTTAACAGTTTTAGCCTGGATTTTCTTCAGGGCAAAAGATCTTCACCATGCCTTTCAATACATTGGTGGCATTTTTTCGCCTTCGCTATTGACCACCCCAGAACTTAATAGAGCTGGCGTCATTATTCTCTTACTGGTTTTCATTTTCTTTATTATTGAATGGTTAGGAAGGGAAGGGCATTTCGCAATTAACCATATCACCATTTTCCCCAGACCAGTTAGCTGGGCCATTTACTTTGCCCTCATTTTGCTTTTATTCTCCTTTCAGGGAGAGGAACAAGCCTTTATATACTTCCAATTTTAGCTACTCATTTAAAGAATTATAAAACGGACCATCCCTTCATTATTAAAATCTTGACCATGAAAAAGTTCCTTACCACATTTATATTCTTTATACTTTTTATCCTGATTTCCGGCGAAATCATTGTCAGGGTATTTAAACTAACACCCGACATTCCCCATATGTATGTAGATAAAACGGGCATACAACGGTATATTCCGGGTCAATCAGGCTATTTTGCAGATTCAAAAATTCAATGGCATGTAAACCAATACGGCTGGCTAGGTATTGCAGATGTAAAGAGTGACTCTACTATAGCTATTATTGGAGATTCTTATATTGAGAATATGATGAACCCCATTTCCTGCAATCAGGGTACCATCCTTCAATCCTACTTTAAAGATTATGCTTTTTTTGAGGCGGGCAGATCTGGGGTTACTTTTATTGAAGCAATGGAAATTACCAAACTGCTAGATTCAACGGTCAAGCCCCTTACACATTTAATTTATATGACCGACGATGATATATATGAAAGTGATGCAAGTCATAGGTTATACGACAGAATGCAGCTCAATTTGAAAACAAATACCATTATCAACGGTGAGGTGAAGGCCCCTGGTTTTAAAAAGATTTTGTACAATATGAAGGTGATGTATTATTTATATTTAAGATTCCCTTTATTTGTGAACAAAAAGAACAAAGAAGCTTCTCAAGGAGGTAAAAAACCTAAAAAAATAGATGTTAAGCTAATCAATAGCATTTTAAGTTACAGCAGCAAGCACTATGACCTTAGAAAAATAGTTTTGGTCTTCCATCCAGAATCCACCGTGGAACTTCTAACCATTGCCAGAAATTATGGCTTTAGCACCATGACGACTCATCAAACTGGAGACCTTAAAAACTGGACAGTAAGCAGTAAAGACAGTCATTGGTCTTGTTATGGCCACAATGAAGTAGCCCTGCAAATAAAAGCTCAATTAACAGCTTATATTAAAAACAATGAAGCTAAGTCAAAGATCGCTTTAAATAGATAAACAGTAAGCAAGGGCAAGACCAAAAAAAGAGACCGTATCACCTCTTGTCATACGGTCTCTCCATTAACATGAACTGGTTTTATTCTTCTGCAGCCTGCTCATTAATAAAGCTTTCTGCCACTTGCGTTAAAGCAACGTCGGTTGCTTTTTCGTTATCCAGGGTTTGCTGCAATAATTCTACTACATCAGTATGGCCCATATTCTGAGCAAAAGTGCGCAAGGTGCCATAGGTAGCAATTTCATAATGTTCTACTTTCTGAGCTGCAAGAATAAGTCCTGCATCTCTGATTAAAGTACCTGAATCTGTATCGTCAATAATACCTTCAGCTTCTTCCAGTAAACCTTCCATTGCATCGCATTTTTTTGCACTTGCTTTTTCACCCAGCAGTTCAAACACCTGTTCCAATGTTTCTATATGAACTTGTGTTTCCTGTGTATGTTTATCGAAAGCAGCAGCAAGTTCAGGACTTGTAGCAGCTTTTTTCATCTTTGGCAATGCTTTAACCAAATGTTTCTCCGCCCAGTAAATATCCTTTAGCTCATCTACAAAGAATTTATGAAATTCTGAATCTTCCATTTTACCTGTTTTACCAGCTTTTGGTGAAGATGCCTTTTCAGCTTTTGTTGCCGTAGATTTTGTGGTACTTGTTTTTGTTGTAGTTGCCATAATAATTTTCTTTATAGGTTTCTGATTCGTTGTATATAACCTATATTTATTCAGAATGTTTGAGGAAATGTATAATATTCATGCTTTTTATTTTTTAAAATGAAATCAAAAAAACTGTTTTACAAACAGTTATGAATATTTACTTTTTATCTTACCGGAATTAACAAAAAACATTAGGTTTACGTTAATTTTGCAATTCGGTATTATTTACTGTTGAATAATTAAAAACTTAATATGATTATTGTTCCTAAAACGCGTGGTTTTATCTGTCTGACTTCTCATCCTAAAGGATGCGAACAAAATGTAAAAAATCAGATTAACTATGTAAAATCAAAAGGTCTTATCGAAGGCCCAAAAAAAGTATTGGTTATCGGCGCCTCCACAGGTTTTGGATTATCCTCTAGAATTACCAGTGCTTTTGGATCTAATGCTGCTACAATAGGCGTATTTTTTGAAAAACCTGCTGCACCGGGCAAACCAGGTTCTGCGGGTTGGTATAACACATCTGCTTTTGAGCATCAAGCACATGAAGCTGGTTTATATGCCAAAAGCATTAACGGTGATGCTTTTTCAAAAGAAATCAAAGAAAAAACCCTCGACCTGATCAAAGCTGATCTTGGACAGATAGATTTAGTTATTTACAGTTTAGCTTCCCCAAGAAGAACACATCCAGAAACAGGAGTGATTTACAATTCTGTATTGAAACCAATTGGACAGTCTTTCAGCAATAAAACTGTAGACTTTCATACTGGAAATGTTTCAGAAATCTCTATCGAGCCCGCTAATGAGCAGGAAATTGAAAATACAGTGATGGTAATGGGTGGTGAAGACTGGGAAATGTGGATTGATGCTTTAAAAGCAGCAGACCTTTTAGCGCCAGGTGCTACTACAGTTGCTTATTCTTACATTGGTCCATCGCTTACAGAAGCCGTTTATCGTAAAGGTACCATAGGCAGGGCAAAAGACCACCTGGAAGCCACCGCTTTCAGCTTGTCTGATAAGTTAAAGGACATTAACGGAAAAGCATACATCTCTGTTAACAAAGCTTTGGTTACGCAAGCCAGTTCTGCAATTCCTGTAATTCCTTTATATATTTCATTGCTGTATAAAGTAATGAAAGAGAAAGGCATTCATGAAGGTTGTATTGAACAAATTCAACGCCTGTTCCAGGATCGTTTGTATAACAATGGAGAATTGTTGTTGGATGAAAAAGGAAGAATCAGGATTGATGATTTAGAGATGAGAGCTGATGTGCAGGCAAAAGTTGCCGAATTATGGGCACAAGCCACAACAGAAAACTTACCAGACATTGGCGACCTGAAAGGCTATTCTACAGATTTCTTTAATTTATTCGGTTTTGAAGTCCCAGGTGTGGATTATGAGGCTGATGTGAATGAAGTGGTGACCTTACCAGGACTGCAAAATTAATTATTTTATATTTTTATACTGATATTCAAATAATTATACCTACGTTTGTAATTCAATTTTTAATAACAATACAATGCAAGAAGGAATAGTAAAATTTTTTAATGAGTCTAAAGGTTTTGGTTTTATCGTACCAGCAAATGGTGGTGCAGAAATCTTTGTTCACTCAAGTGGCCTATTAGGCGAAATCCGTGAAAACGATAAAGTTTCTTACAATGAAGAACAAGGTCGTAAAGGATTAAATGCAGTAAATGTTCAAGTAATCTAAAGTTCCTTAT
>NZ_JAZQPU010000313.1:0-10453 GCF_045628745.1 Pedobacter sp. | reverse complement strand
GCTCTTTGTCCAGTTAACTTGTCCTTCAAAAAGTCACTATCAGCACGGTACATCCAATAATCATGTAACATACCAATATACCAAAGCGAAAATGTAGAGATAATTTGCGTACTCTTTGTTGGATAACGACTCATGGTCACTCCTTCGGTCAAGCGAGAACGATCCATCAAAGAAAGTGCATTTTTAGCCAGCCTATCATCACCACTGTTATAATAGGAGACCATTGCTTGAATACGAGTATCACCAATGTACTGTAATTGCTCATAATAAGGACAGTCCATGTACGTTTCCCAGGCATTTAATCTAACAGTGCGCCAGCCAATATCAAGAATTTGATTGATTTCAGGATTATCAGCCTTGAATACGTAATTGGCTTTGAAGGGATATCCAGTGAAGGTGCCATAAATGTCATTAATAACCAACGGTTCATTTTTGGTATGTACGATAAGCTTTATATATCGGTACGAGCGATAGTTGAGTGTGGTAAATGATTGGTTATCCTCTCCACTAGCTAGCAAGCTATCTATTCGCCCAATAAATTTTTTCCCGGTTACTTCATTACGGTTACTCTTACGCAATTCGTTAGGTTTACTTTCCTTATCGTATAGCGTTTCTGCATAGCCTAAAGATATACCAGCGTCTTTACCTTTACTAAAATTTAAAGTGACATAAGCATTTGTAATATAAGTCTGGTCGAGAAGCAATGTTACTGTACTGTTAGCCGGAACAGTTAAAGGAACTTTTTTATCTGGAAATCCCGAAGGAGCATTTATACCTGATATACTACGTAATTTAGGTATACGCTGATAAGTTAATTCCATTTGGGGGATAGTAGATGGCACCAGTTGCCAGGCTAATCCATCAGACATTCCCTTAAGTTTACCGTCGAAAAGCTTAGCTGCAGCAGGCCAGGCATTATCGTTGTAAGTTACAGCGTTCCATTCTCCTTTAACGGTTTGGTTCATATCAACATATTGGCCAGTACTGGCTGCAAAAAAATAACCTTGTATAGGATGGTGGCCTTGATCTTGCATGCATTTCCAGCTTTCATCTGTATTTAAAATTTCTTCTGCAGGTGAACTTCCTTGTAAAATAAAAGCAGTTCGCACGCTTATTTGAGCTTCTGGTCTATATTGTGCCTCATTCCAAACAAGCGCAGCAATTGTATTTTTACCTGCAGTTAAATAGGGAGATAAATCGACTGTCTCATAATTCCAAAAAAAGAGATCACCTCTAGCTGGCCCCATAGAGACAATTTTTCCGTTTACATATAATTTATAGCGATTATCTGCGGATACATGAATTGGAAATGAATTTGGTTTTTCTTTCAGGTCTATATTTTTTCTAAAATAAAATACGCCATAATCAGTTCCTTTATCATTAGCATATGCAATCCACTTGGCATTCCACGGTTGTTTCTGGGAAGAATTAATGGCAGAGTAAGCATTGCCTTTCGATGAAAAAACACAAAAAAACAAGCATAGAAAGTATAAATATTTGGTCATCCTATTTAGGTTAAGTTATTAGTTAATATCAACTGTAAATCGTATTTCTGTTGAAGCAAACTATAATCAAGCAATTGAAAATGTCAATCGACTTTTCTCTAGATATGTATGTTATAATTCCATGTTGTCTACAGGAAAAATACCCAATGGTCAATATGATTCTGGTTAAATTTGGTTATTTATTTAAACGCAATATAAAACGATTTACCAAGATTATAAAATTTTATATTATTTTTTTTATTCCACAATGTTTCTTGTTAGTGAGAAATATTAGCCAACATTCCTTTAAATGAGGATATATTGAAAAAGAATAAATTATCCTATCAGTGGTTAACCCACTAAACAGAATATTTTTTTTTGCTAAAACGATTTTTTAGCCTAGCTTTACCTATAAACTCAAACCAAATATATTTAACCACTTAATGTTATGATTAGAAAACTATTGTTTTTATTAGGAATTGTATTGATCATTTCCTGCAAAAAAGAACGTGAAGAGCCACCAAGTCCTGGCCGAATGATCAAAGATTTCAAAGTCGAGAATGGTCAGTACGGTAATGCAAGCATTTACTCCGAAAACGATAACAATAAAGTTTTAATAAGGCTTACCTCCAAGGCAGATCTTAAGGCAATAAAGCCCATTATTAAAATCTCTGATGATGCGACAATCACTCCATCTTCTGGACAGCCCATAGATGTTTCGGTTAATAATAAGGTTATCTATACCGTAACTGCAGCCTCTGGACTAAGCAAAAAGTGGGAAGTTGAATTTAGAGTCTACGAATCGACCATAAGTGATTATGGTACTTACAAAATCTCTAACATCTCTAACTCCAAAGTAATGCAAGTAGTAGGGAATATTTCATTTAATGAAAAGTACTTACCTAATGCCACGATGAATGTTGGAGATCCCGAAATTGAAACTGGTGAAAACCTAAAAAGATGGCAGGAATGGGACATTATCTATAACTCTACAGATAATGGTCAAAAATATTACCAGTTAAGAAACCTCCACAGCGGAATGTTTCTCAATGCTGCTGCAAACTCCACCGCTGGCCTGCCAGTGGTTCAGAATCGTGAACTTAAAACTGCTATTGATGCACAGTTATGGAAAATAGAAGAATCTTTGCAGGCGGGAAAATACCTCATCTCAAATAAAGCAAACGGACTATATTTAACTTTAAGTGGTACAGGAAGTGCCATCAAGGTTACGCAAGAAGCTTCCTTAGATGTTGATAAACAAAAATGGGAAATTATAAATCTTCCAAAAAACAGCTATCGTGATGGAGAGGTTACCAATTTCTTTAACAGAACAACAGGGTCTGTAGCCTTTGACCAGGGAAATAGTATCCCCCTTTCTGACGGACGAGTCCTTTGGATAACACAGGATGCTTATTATCAAGGTTCTTTAACGGCTAATGGCAACCTGAATGGTAGCCATTTTATCTCCTACTCTAACTCTATTATTATTCAACCATCTATTAACAACTGGAGTCCCGCTGCACCAATGATGACTGCTGATGGAGCATCTAGTGGAGGAATAGGCAATATCATCACCAAACAGGCAGGGAAAACCTGGAGCTGGCCGGGTCCTGGCGTACAGATTGGTAATACGGTTTACATCCAAAACACTGAAGGTCAAGGATTAGGGACAAATGAGGATACACAATCTATTTTTAAACTTACTCCTTCAACTGCCACGCATTGGACCGTTACCAGAACAACCCCACCAGGACTTACTGCATCTGGAGCAGCAATTCGTTACGGCACAGGTATGGTTAAAGCAAATGATGGTTATGTTTATTCTTATGGTAGTCGTTCAAATGCAAGTAGTTTTGGTTACCAAACTTATGTGCATGTTGCGCGTTTTCCACAAAACGATCCTTTAAACTGGACTTTTTGGAATGGCACTACCTGGGCAGCTACGGCATCCACTGGCGCAACGGCGCATGTCAATACCGGACTAGGAACAAATTGTGTATCTTTTATGAATGGAAAATACATTCACTTAGCAATGGATCAAGGATTTTACTGTGGAATTGCTTCCATCAATATGTATATCTCCACAAGTACGAGCCCAACAGGTCCTTTTACTACAAGGAAATTAGTTCACAACTTTACAGAGTTTTACAAAGGTTTTAACGCTAAAGTCTATACCCCATCTATCCATGTACAAGCTGAAAATGGCAGAAATGAACTATTACTAACTTACAGTATGAACTATGGTGCTTGTGCTTCTAACGAAAATGCATTGGAAGCCGATGGCACACGTGATCCTTATTATTATAGGGTAAAAGGAATTCGTGTTCCCTATGAAATGATTGGCTTATAAAAATTAAAAATCGCCCGCATCAGCTTGATCGGGCGATTTTTTTCTATTAAATTGACATCAATATCTCTTTTTCCGTTTTTCAATGAACAAAAGTTCATGATTAAATTATACCAATAATGCATTCTAGCTATATAAAAAAACTATATCTTTTCGCTTTAACAGTCCTCTTATCGTTTAATGCAAAAAGCCAAGCGCTGCATTCACATCAAAGCGAGGATAAATTCGTTAGCAATACTCATCAGCGCAGCATTCCTTTTTTTGCTAGAGTCTCCTCAGAAAACCTTTCAGATTCAAACAGTAAGCCTGTAAAAATCATTTATTTTGGATCGTCAGTACCTTACGGACATGGCGCCACTAACTTTAAAGGGTATACCAGCTTATTTTCAGATATCCTCAAAAACCGGACTTCGCCCTTTGGAACTATTTTTGAAACGGTAAACATCAGTAGAGCCGGTGACAATACCATTGGCGTACTTAATAGATATAACAAAGACCTCCTACCTCAAAAAGGTAAATATGTCATATTTGCACTCGCCTTAGGAAATGAAGGTATCCATGAACATGGCCAACCCATGTTTGAGCAGTTCGAAAGAAATATTAAGCGCTTAATTGAAAAAGCCAGAGCTGATGGCTATATTCCTATCCTTACCAACAGCTATACCAGAAATGACTATAATGCACAGGATTACGCATTCATCAAAAAGATGAATTTATTGATTCACCAAATGGATGTTCCAAGTATTAATTTACTTGGTGCAGTGGACAATCTTTCAGGAAAGTGGATGGACGGTTTTTGGGCCGATGGTGCACATCCAAATGATGCCGGACATGCAGAAATGGCTTTAACAATTGTCCCTTCCTTATTCGATGCCCTTGAGCAGCAAAAACCTATGCCAAAAAGCACAAAAGGATCATCCATTAAGTTGTCTAAAAATAGATCAAAGAGTATTACTATAGCATTTACACCGGAACAAAAAATTCATCCCTTTACAACAACCATCAGTTTTAAAACGGGTAAACAAGGCACCATTCTGCAAATCAACGATAGCACTGGAAATGGAAAAGTATCGGTGTCAAAGGATGGCAAGCTAGTTTATTCATCCTCAAAATCGGGTATCATAACAGGTAGCAGTAAAGTAGATGACAACAAGTGGCATAAAATCTCAGTTACACACTATTATGCAAAAGGTATCACTATGCTTTATTGTGACAGCACTTTACAGGGAACTGTAAATGAAAAGCTTATCACTACGGGAGTAAATATAGGTGGTAGCGAAATACCCAAAAAAATATCTTTTAAAAACTGGCTTTTCTACCGGTCTGCGATGAATAGAGAAGAAATTAAATATCTGGTCAAAGATTCCCTGTTGCAATCCAGTCTGGAATTATATGCACCACTGGATCAAAAGAAAAAAAGTTATTCTAATCCGCTGATTAACCTTGCACAAAGCCTTAATACCATCCAAAAAATTACGATTAAAAGACCTACAGTAAGCAGTAAAAATAAATAGCTATTCAAATAGCTTCCTAATTGTAAGCTATTCTTGTCGATAAATGATTAAATTCTGGTAAATAATAATTCATCATTTCCAGAATTTATCATTATGAAAAGCTTCCTCGTAAACACAGTGTATATACAGCAAGGATGAGTAAATTTTGTTTAAACTTAGTGCCTTCTAATATGTTATCCCATTATAAGAGGAAATTTCAGTAAAGGCTATTTAAAATCTAATTGAATATGAAAAAATTAATCAAGGCAATGTTACTGGTCGTAGGTACCAGCATTGCAATGTCGGGCATGGCACAAGACAAAAAAAAAGACACCATTAAGGTAAACCCAGATCCGGCAATCAAGAAAACGGCTAAAACCGTAGGTAATAAGACTGCAGAAATTGCCGTAAAAGGTACCTCAGCTATCGTTGACAAAAAGTACAAAGGCAAGATCGGTCCTGATGGACAAACCATATATATTGATAACAAATCAAGGTATTATTATATAGATGCTAAGGGGGCAAAAGTATTTCTTCCTAAGTCTAAACTAAAAGATAAAGCAGCAAATCCTTAGTAACATGCCTACCCCTCATCAGACTTCATATTGTCACCATCTTTAAAGTGCAACCTTCTAAAGATAAAACCTGATAGAATGGTTAAAGTGCCTACCACTAAAAATGTATACCTAAAGGCATTATGAATTTCATTGTTAGTCAATTTCACGTCTCCCTGAAAGATCTTCAGCACAATTAGTCCAAAGGCAATACCAAAGCCAATGGCTAATTGCTGGTTAACGGAAATTAAAGAATTACCGCTACTGGTATGGTACAGTCGCAAGTCAGCAATGGAAATGGTGTTCATTGAAGTAAACTGTATAGAATTAAAGAAACCCAATACAGCAATAATGGGCATGTACCAGTAAATGGAAGAATTAACAGCCGGTATAGCCATGCAACAAATTAAAAAGCCTATCACAAAGGTATTTGTCATTAAGGTGGCTCTATAGCCAAACTTGTTTAATATTTTTATCACTACAGATTTACCAAACATGGCCGTTATAGCCATTGGCGCGACGATCCATCCGGAGGTAACTGCAGACTGGCCGTAAGCAATCTGGATCATCATAGGCAGCAACAGCGGAATAGCGCTAATACCCAAACGCGTAGCCAGGTTACCTATAATACCTACTCTAAAGGTTCTCACCTTAAACAGGTTCAAAGGAAATATGGGATTATTGTCGGTCGAAGCATGTCGGTAATAAAAATACAGCATTAGAAAACCAGATAATAAGACCAGCAGAACAGGTGTAACATGAACGGTATTACCGAAGAGCTCTAAGGAAATGGAAAGCAGTAAAGACGCTGCAGCAAAGATGAGGAAGCCTTTCAGGTCGAAATCTATAATTGGCGACCGGTAATCTGGCATATATTTTATACTCAACACAATACCAATCAAACCAATAGGAATGTTGATCAGGAAAATCCAGTGCCAGGATAAATAGTCAACCATATAGCCACCTACCAGTGGCCCTAACACCGGGCCAATTAGGGCAGGGATGATGGCGAAATTCATCGCTTTCAGCAAATCCTTTTTAGGGAAGGTTTTAATTAAGGCTAATTTTCCAACAGGAGTCATCAAACTGCCCCCTACCCCCTGTATCATTCTCGCAATTACGAGCTGTGTTAAATTTTGAGAAAGAGAACAAAACAGCGACCCTGCACCGAATAAGATTAAGGAAAAAATAAACACTTTTCTGGTACCAAATTTATCAGAAAGAAAGCCACTTACCGGCATAAACACAGCCAGAGTGAGCACATAACTAATAATGGCGTTCTGCATATTCAATGGCGATTCATTCAAATCTTTGGCAATGGCAGGCAATGAGGTGTTCAAAATCGTTGAATCAAGCATCTGCATAAAAATGGCGGTTGCCAGAATTATGGGGAGTATCTTTTTTGTAAACTCTGGCGTTTGAGCGGATACCTTTGTATTCATTGTCATGTTTTAATTGAAAACCAGGATTGAAATCGCTTCAAAGGTACATAAGATGTACGTTATGATGAAGTTCATCGTTGTAATGTAACAAAATTGATGGTCACGAATTTTAAACACTTACCAATCAAAAAATTGTTGTAAGGAAAAACTGCAAGTTATCACATTCTATTAACTATTTTTGCAAAATCCATGTGCATAATGATGTGTCATGGATAAAATGCACGCACCTTAAAATCTAATGAAAGTCAAACATTTCTTCTCCTTTTTTCTACGCAATACCCTCACATTAATCACTATCCTGTTCTTTTCCAACACTATTTTTGCACAGAAAAACAAGCCAATGGAAGATAGCCAGGACATGGCTATCCTCGCTGACTCAGCTACCTTAACCAAGGGCGATTACCTGGTCCATCTTCAACAAGTATTTGAAACTGTTAACAAAGTTCCCGTTACAGTGGGCTCTTTTAAAAAATTGAAGCCAATAGCAGCCTACCTCACACAAGATGAGGCCGCCATTTCTTTGTTAAAAGACAGGCTTACCCAGGGTGATCGCACGCTGAACCTGCAAAACCTGCAGATGGATCAAACTTTACTTCAAGAACTTCAGGCCAACAATAGAGATTGTCTCGAAGATCTTGATGAGTACGAAAAGGAATTAAGAGAACTTAAAACAGAACTTCTGACGCTGCGCAAAGACACCGTGCTGGTTAAACTCTTTACCTTGCCCTCCATGCGTGTCATGTTTAAAGACCAATTTGCTGAATTGAAGGAAAAAGGCCTGGTGATGGATAGCCTCCTAAAGAGCACCACAACCTCTATAAATGACTTACAGGCACGTACATCAGCTAACCTGATCAACATTAAAGAACTCATTTATCTTACAGAAGGACAACTTGAAGCGGTAAGCATCAAAGCTTTCGGAAAAGAGCGACGTTACCTTTGGGAGCCCTCCAAAGCAAAGAGCAGCGGTGTTGGTTTCAAGGATTTTATTACTGGCGAGAAAGAAATATCTGCCTATTACTTTGTGTATACCCGCAGCAGTCGCGCTTTACTACTCTTTACCTGTATAACTTTCTTTTTTTGGGTGTTTTTTAATTTCAGGAGCATGAAACAGCGCGATCGTCTGGAAGCGCTTGATGATTTTACCTTGTTAAGTCCGCAGCCTTACCTCATCGCTTTTATGATGCTCTTTACCCTTGCACCCATCTTCGACCTTAAAGCCCCGGCACTTTACATCGAATCCGTACAGGTCTTACTGGCCATTGCACTCACTCTTTTTTTCCGTAAAAGACTGCAGAAGAAGTTATTTTACCATTGGTGTTTCTTTGTCCTGCTCCTACTCACTCCGGTCTTTTTCCGTCTTTTAGGCTTGCCACCAGGAAAGCAACGCTGGCTATTACTTTTCTTAAGTGTTACTTCCAGCATATACGGTATCATTACCTTGAAGAAAATGGATGAGAAAACTAAAAAGTATAAAATGATCCTGATCACCGTATTTATTTTTACTCTTTTTGCTGTCATTGCCACTTTATGCAACATCTTTGGCCGTTTTACCCTTACCCAAATATTCTATTCTACCGGCGTAAACTCCTTGTTAAATGCGATATCCTTAACCCTGTTGGCCAAAGTATTTGTGGAAGCCTTTTTGCTGCAGATGAAAAGTAGCAGAATCCGGAAAGGTTATCCTGAGTATTTCGACTGGCGCGCGGTTACCTCTGGTCTTAAAAGGCTTACCGGTATAGGTGCTGTTATCATCTGGTTTGTGGTGTTTACCACCAACCTTAATATTTTCAATGGTCTGTATGAGTCTTTAATGGAGATTCTAACTGAAAAAAGAAATGTAGGAAACTTCACTTTTACTTTTGGCGGCATCGTGCTCTTTTTAGGAATCATTTGGACAGCTAACTTTTTACAGAAATATATTGCTTATTTCTTTGGTGATACCGGCGACGATAACATTGAAGACAACAAAGGGGAGCGCTCTAAATTACTCGTAACCAGACTAATACTACTTATCGGAGGATTCCTGATGGCGGTAGCCGCATCGGGATTACCAATAGATAAAATTACCGTCATTCTTGGTGCCCTGGGTGTTGGTATTGGTTTGGGTTTACAGAATATCGTCAGCAATTTTGTATCCGGAATCATCCTAATTTTTGATAAAACTATCCGCATTGGAGATGTGGTAGAGTTAAGCAATAAAAAAGGAAGAGTGAAAGAGATTGGTGTACGTGCAAGTACATTACTGAGTGACGAAGGTGCAGAAATTATTATTCCTAACGGATCTATCTTGTCTAACAACATCATTAACTGGACGTTGAGCAATAACCAAATGCGTGTTGACATTTCATTAACCATTGCCAAGCCGTTCAACTCAACGGAAGTTGTAAGCCAGATCAGAGAAATTATCACCCAAAATGACAATGTTTTTATCAATAAAGAACCCGTAATTTTGATTAGCCCTGTCAATAAGCTCAACAGCAATGTAAAAATCTACTTCTGGTGTAAAAATATTTCCAGCGCAGATTTGACAAGGAGCCTTATTGTAGCACAAATTTTTGAAGCCTTTGAGGAGAAAGAAATAGAGCTTGTTTAATCCTGTAGAATTAACTGCAAAATTATACAAGCCGTCATTATTCAGCTTTTCCGTCTATGCGATAAATGACGGGGTGCCAGGCGAAAATTCCCTCGTTGTTTCTCACGTGCCCTATTCCCGGGAAGGACGCATCGGCTGCAGCTAACCAATAACGTTCATCAGCTGCTTTAGTTAAAGCAACCTGACGTGATATGCTACCAGAATGGTCTTCATGAATATGCATAAGATAGAGCTGCTGAGTTCATTTTCTAAAAAATGGTCGGATCAGCGCCTTCCCCAGGCAATAAATAAGGCCAAAGCCGCAACAAACAGATTTATAGCTATTTGTGAAGCTTCACCGCGTGAAAGGTGAAAAATGATTGCAGAAATCATCAAAACAATAACCCCTAATGCGGTATAAGTTGTTAGCTGTGGTTTAATGTTTAATAAAGCCGGTAACACGAGTCCTAATGCACCCAACATATCAAAAATACCAGAAATGGTAACGAGTTGATGTTGACCGGCCGTCCAGGGCCACATTACTGCCAGCTGTGCAGC
>NZ_JAZQPU010000312.1:0-1540 GCF_045628745.1 Pedobacter sp. | reverse complement strand
TAAATTGGTATAGTAAGGATCTGACTGATCTGTTCTGGTTAAACCAAACTGATCGCCCTCAGAGGTTTGCTCTTCATGACCTAACAATAAATCAAATGAATGTTTACCAAAAGTTTTAGCCAACAAAGCTGTATTGGTCCATACGGAAACCTCTCTTTTTGCAGAAATTCCTGTAGCACGACCATTAGTGCTGGAAGCTTCATTACTGCGGGGATCAAAATAACGGTTGGTTCTGCTGTACATGTTATTGATGCCATAAACCGTTCTTAAGGTTAACCATGAAAAAGGATTTACATCGGCAAAAACATTCGACTGTACGTAATTATTGGCGGTATTGTCGTCATTGGCACTCAAGGTAAGCGCAGGATTGGTATAGCCCAATCTGGCTGTAGAGGTTAAGTGGCCAGCATTATCCATTATCCCCACATTGGGGCCTATGATATTAAAAGAGCCATCTCTATTATAGGGGCCAACAATAGGTGCTGTAATAAAACCAAGTCTATAGGCAACAGAGTTTGACGATACAGAGCTGGCACCAGTGCCGGTAGATAAAATGGCCGTGGTGATATCGTTGCTGTAATTGGTTTTAGAGCCTACTTTTAACCAGTTGTTTACTTTATGCTCAATGTTATAACTTACAGATTTACGGTTATAATCGTTACCCTGCAAGATTCCTTCCTTGTCGGTATAACCCAGGGAGAAATAATATTTAGTGGCATCGTTGGCACCAGACAAGCTTACATTATGGTTTTGCGACTGCCCCGTTTGGAAGATATAATCATACCAGCGGGTATCGATTACGTTACCATCTTTGTCTAAGGAGGTACCATAATAATTGGTTACTGCATTATAAGTTCTTGCGTTAACGAGTCCTTCATTTTTAATTTCTAAATACTGCGCTGTGTTTAACACTTCGGCAAGCCTTGCTGCCTTGCTGCTGCCATAATAGGCATTATAAGAAAACTTAGCTTTTCCTTTTTTACCAGATTTTGTGGTAATGAAAACCACTCCATTGGCAGCCCTGCTCCCGTAAATACTGGTTGCAGCAGCATCTTTAGCGATATCGATGCTCTCAATGTCATTGGTATTGATGGAAGAAAGCGGGTTATTGGCGGCGTTACTGCCTACATTGACATCTTCTGTAAACATAGGTACCCCATCTACCACAACCAACGGGTAAGAACTTAAAGACAAGGAGTTTGTTCCACGGTTTCTGAAAGTAGGCGCCTGGTTAACTACACCATCATTCGCCGTCATGTTAACCCCTGTGGCACGGCCATTTAAGGCACTTTCAAAACTTGCCACTGGCTTATCTGCCAAGGCGCTTCCTTTAACATTGGAAATACTACCTGTTACCTCAGATTTTTTCTGTGTGCCATAACCAATTACAATCACTTCATTTAGATCAGATTTGTCTGGCGATAAAGTCACTGAAATATTCGGTCCTGCTTTTACTTCTTTAGGCGTATAGCCTACATAAGAGATGACTAATATGGCATCAGGCTCCACGCCTGCAATTGCAAAACGACCATTCGCATCG
>NZ_JAZQPU010000311.1:0-1567 GCF_045628745.1 Pedobacter sp. | reverse complement strand
AAAAGCTACAATACCATAAGATCCACGGGTATTAGTAGGAATAAGTGGTGTTCCTTTAGCTGTTTGAGAATTATAAAAAGCATCTGCGTGAATCATTCGATTGCTGATTCCTCCAGTAATTTTCAAACTTAAATTTGGATGTAGTGCATAGGTTAAGTAGCCGTTTGCGGTTAAATTTCTGGTTTGATCTTGTCTCAGCTCATTACTCGTAGAGATAACAGGGTTTACACGAAAATCGTTACTTGAAGAAATATCAGGATCCATAAGGTCGCCGGTTAAATCTGTACCGCTGCCAGTTACAGGTCTAAATCCCCATACACTATATAACAGATAGCTGGAGGCAGATCCACTACTTCCCGCATCTGCAGCTATTTGACCAAAGTTTTTGAGCACACTATAATTTGTGTTGAGTCCTACTTTAAGCTTTGAAGAGACCACCTGATCAATAGAAAAACGACCTTGGTAACGTTTAAAACCTGAATTGATAATTACGCCTTTTTGATCAAATGCAGATCCTGAAATCATGTATTTGGTTTGACTATTGCCACCGGTAATGGAAAGATTGTGGGTTTGCATGGGTGCCGACCTAAAAATTTGGTCTTGCCAATTATAAGTAGGCTCATTGCGATAAGACTCAAGATCTCTGTCTTTTAGGTATTGCTCTGCAGTAAGTATAGGATCGATTTCTTTTTGAAGTTTAACAAACTCATAAGCATCCATCATATCCATTTTTTTGGTTACCTGCTGAAGGCCTATAGAACCATTATAAGAAATAACAGATTTACCGTTAACTCCTTTTTTAGTTTCGATAACAATTACACCGTTAGCACCTCTTGATCCATAAATTGCCGTAGCAGAGGCATCTTTCAACACATCAATGGAAGCGATATCTTGTGGGTTAATCACCGCATTTGAAGGATCTTCAATTGGAAATCCATCAATCACATACAAAGGAGAATTACTTTGTGTAACTGAATTGGCACCACGAATTACAATTTCATTGTTCGCCCCAGGCTGACCCTGATTGGAAGAAACCTGAACACCAGCAATTCTTCCCGCCAGTGCATCTTCGAATGAGGCAACAGGTGCTTTAGCCATATCCTCTACGTTAGCTTTTCCAACGGCTCCTGTTAAATCTTTTCTGTTAACAGTACCATATCCTATTACCGCAACTTCATTTAATGTTTTCAAATCAGTTTGCAGGTTAATATTAATCACTTTTCGTGAGCCTACAATCTCCTCTTTTGCAATAAAACCTATATAAGAAAACACCAATACGCTGTTTTGATCTGTTACAGCAATTTTGTACTTACCTTGAATATCTGTAGCTACTGCCGTGGCAGATCCTTTAAGACGAACACTTACTCCTGGAAGAACGAGGTTATCTTTGTCTTTAACTACACCTGTAATGACCATTTGTTGTTTCTTCTCTTTCACTATTCCATCTTCAACAGCGCTTTTAACAGCTGCCTCCGCAAGCGGATAATTCGAAAAAAGAGCAAGTAAAAGCATCAGCTTACTTTTACTCATCATTTTACCTTTGTAAATTTTCTTCATATTAATGGTT
>NZ_JAZQPU010000310.1:0-2309 GCF_045628745.1 Pedobacter sp. | reverse complement strand
TTCAAAACAAAAGTTAACATAAAAATAATACAATGAGCAACCAACAAATCACGGCAATTACAGAACTGGACCGATCAACTTACAAAACCAAAGTTTATGCAGGCGGACACTTTATTTATGCAGATGAACCAACAGAAATTGGTGGTACCGATGAAGGCATGCAGCCCGCAGCCCTCTTACTAGCAAGCTTAGGCAGTTGCACAGCAATTACCATCAGGATGTATGCCGACAGAAAGAACTATAACTTAGAAACTATTAAAATTGAATTAGCTATTGCTCCGGAAGAACAATTAGATAAAAGTACCACTATTACCAGAGTGATAGAATTTACAGGGGAATTAACGGAGGAGGAAATAGCAAGACTGTTACAGATTGCTGACAAGTGTCCTATTCATAAAATACTAACAAACCCTATAAAAATAGAGACTTCAGTAAAAAATTAAAAACAGTTTACTAAATTTGTTAGTATCTTTACAGATAATTTAACCCTGATACTGATGCTATTTGCTGTTGTCGATATAGAAACCACCGGAGGCTTTGCTTCTGGGAATGGTATAACTGAAATTTCAATACAAATTCACAACGGCGAGATGGTGGTTGAGCAGTATGAAACTTTGATTAATCCAGAAAGTTTTATCCCGCCTTATATTGAAGCCCTAACAGGAATAAGCAATGATATGGTGGAAAATGCACCTACATTTGCCGCAGTAGCTGAACAGATATATGCACTTTTACAGGATAAAATATTTGTAGCACATAATGTCAACTTTGATTATTCTTTTGTAAGACATCATTTAGCATTGGCAGGTTTTGACTGGCAAGCGAAGAAAATTTGTACAGTAAGGTTAAGTAGAAAGATATTCCCTGGTTTTGCTTCTTATAGTTTAGGTAAACTCTGTACTTCTTTAAACATCAATATTGAAAACCGCCATAGGGCCGGTGGTGATGCCGCTGCTACAGCAATTTTGCTAGGTTTACTGTTGAAGGCTGATGAGGACGGTCATATTCAGCAATCCTTAAATAAGAGTTCTAAAGAGCAGGTACTGCCGCCTCACCTTTCCAAAGCTTCCATTGATAGGCTTCCACAAAAGCCCGGTGTTTATTACTTTAAAGACCAGAAAGGCGGCGTTGTTTACATTGGAAAGGCGAAAAATATCAAGAAGAGGGTGTGTTCGCACTTTAGTGGCAATAACACTGGGCCGCAGCGACAGGAGTTTATGAGGAGCATCCATCACATTGACTTTGAAATTTGTGGCACAGAATTAATGGCTTTTATTTTGGAAGCGACAGAAATTAAAAGACTCTGGCCTGCCAATAACCGCGCGTTGAAACGCTTTGAACAAAAATATGCCCTTATTTCTTATCAGGATCAACAGGGATATTTGCGTTTAGCTATTGATAAATACCATAAAATGGTGCCCTCCCTTTATAGCTTTAACAACCTTACTGATGGTCACCTTTTGTTACGCCTGCTGATTAAGGAGCATTTACTGTGTGAGAAGCTCTGTTTTATCCAGAGTAAAAGGATGGCTTGTACAGGATATGCCTTAGGCACCTGCACTGGTGCCTGTATAGGTAAAGAATCTGCTGCTGCTTATAATGTAAGGGTAAAGTATGCCATTAAACAGCTTGAAACACAGCTTCCCTCCTTTGCCTTGATTGACGATGGTAGAACGGAAGATGAACAAAGTTGCCTTTGGGTAGAAAAAGGACAGTTCTTTGGAATGGGTTATGTGTCGAATTATAGTGACACCAATGATTTGGAGTTGCTGAAATCTGCCATTCAGCCCTATCCTTCCAACGATTATATCCTGCATTTGATCCTTTCTTATGCCGAAGCGAACCCTTCAAAGAAGCTAATGATAGATTTTCAGCCTTAAAATCAAGTTCTTACGCCTTTTTTGCAATAAACTCTTGTTGGTTCAATGCATAAAACCTATCTTTGTCGCTCCTAGGAATAGGGAAATGCATCCATAGCTCAGCTGGATAGAGCAACGGTTTTCTAAACCGTAGGTCATAGGTTCGAATCCTATTGGGTGTACTGATAGGCCTTTAAACATGTTTTAAAGGCCTATTTTTTTAAATTTTTCACAACCTATCGCCAAATAGGTTGCTATTTAAAAATTAGTAAAAAATGGTATTCTGTGTTATTGCAACCTACTGCAACCTATCATTATTATACCCTTTTTATGAGAAAACACTCCTCAACTGCCATTACAGAGCTTCCGCTCGAAACCTACATCACCACTTCTATTGTTATCAAATCCGCTGTTGTTAAAGCAGATGGTACCTCGCCTTTATTTCTAAGT
>NZ_JAZQPU010000309.1:0-1989 GCF_045628745.1 Pedobacter sp. | reverse complement strand
TTGCTTCAGACCGTCATTAAAAATGCCCATACCAAATTTAGCAACAGCTTTTCTGGTCATATATTCTTGTATGGCCTTAAAGAGTTTTGCAACAACGGCAATACCCAAAGCGATAATTAGCCAGTAACTTACTTCAGCAATGAGTTGACTTTCATTCAGGTTATTTTTATTGGTGGAGTAGTCGTCAATGATGCGTCCGAAGATCACCGGATCCAGGAGGTTTAAAAATTGTGCAAGTCCGGCTAAAACAAGGGAACTTGCAATCAATAAACGATGTGGTTTAAGATATTTCCATAAAATCTTCATATAGTAGAAATACCATCAAGGATGATGCCTACATTACCAGGTTATCATTCATATGAATCGTGGGTTAAGGCTTGCATATAGAACAGGCTCCAAAACCATTCGCTATAGCTGCCTTTTTGGTAGTTTGATAAGCACTTTTTCTTAAATAGCGACAGCCATTTTTATGATATTTACTTCCTGTCCGTGTAGTATAAACTGTAACTTCTTTTTTAGAAACAATGAAGATCTCTGAAAAATAATTACTGAAAACTGGAGATGCAAAAAGGCTTAACCCAATCAGTAAGGAGTAGAAAATTCTTTTCATTTATAATGTTATTTGTAAATGTAAGATATTTCTCGAAAAGAAATAGATTAAATCATGCAGACTGAAAGAAGAAAAGAGAATGTATTGTTTAATAGAGTGTTAGCTGAATAGGGGTGGCTTGCGTAGTTACAGGTAAAATTAACTCAGACTTATTGTTAACCAATCCTTTAAAAACCGTGCTGTTTACATCAGTACTCACCTTATGGGCTTCCATTTGTTCATCCGCATAAGGTAAACATAACTGCAAAAGGTCCTTGGCCGATAGTTCTTTGTTTAGCCATAACTTTTCAGCATTCCTATCAAGGATCACTGGCATTCTTAACTTTGGGGCATGGATTTTTCCTACAAGCTCATTAGCCTGGGTAGTCAAAATCGTGAAGGAGCGGTAAATTTGGGTTCCAGCTGCATTCTTCCATTGCGACCAGAGACCCGCAAAAGCAAATACGTCACGATTGTTGAGGCTAAAATAGTAGGGTAGTGGCTTTCCTGATTTCTTATCCCATTCATAAAATCCATCCGCCAGTACCAAGCAGGTTTTATGCTTTTGAAGTAAAGGGGCAAATGTTTTTTTATCAGGTAGCTCTTCAGAACGTGCATTGAGTGTGCTCAGGTTTAGCTTCGTATCAGCTGCCCAATAAGGAACAAGACCAAAGTGCATCTTTTGAGCTATTCCCGGTTCATCTGCTGTGATGACCAAACCTTCTTGTGTTGGTGCAAGATTATAGTTAGGAACAAATTCAGGCATTTTAACGTTATAGGCGTGTAGAATTGATTCCTGTTTTTTAGTGAGGGTATAGCGCGAGCACATAAAGGTTATTTGCGGGTTAAACAAATATAAACAATCTTTAATAAGTTACCTTTCAAGAACGGAGCGTTTTCTTTTAAATAGAGCATGTTTGGCTTTATAAATCATTATATTTGATTTAATCAACACTCGCTCTCATGTCTCAACAAATTATTCTCAAACAATCTTTTTTGCTTTTCGAACCCATCAAACTGGAATCGACTAATTAATTATTATTTCTTTCACCTATAACCTTAAAAAATGAAGATCATTACAATAGGGGATATTCATGGTCGTGATTTTTGGAATAACGTCCTGCAAGAGCAAATGGATACCCTTGTATTTATAGGCGATTACTTCGATTCCTACAATCAGGCCATTAGCGCTCCAAAAGAAATCGAAAACTTTGAGAAAATCCTTAACCTTAAAAGAGATAATCCCAATATGGTAAAGCTGCTGATCGGCAATCATGATTTTCATTATTTATATGGAATTGAAGATCGATATAGCCGATACCAGCGGAGCTTTGCCCGGGAAATTTCCAGCGTACTTGAAAGTGCTTTAGATGCCATGCAAATGTGTTATGTCTACAAAG
>NZ_JAZQPU010000308.1:0-19010 GCF_045628745.1 Pedobacter sp. | reverse complement strand
GATTCCTATGATAAAGATAAATCGGTTACACCAAAGGCAATAGCTAATTCTGACTATACATTTATCAACTGGACAGATAAAACAACGGGCGCCATCGTTTCTACAAGTGCAGAATACACTTTTGCAATCAAAGCTAACACTTCTTTAGTTGCTAATTTCGCTATCAAAACATATACTTTAACAGTAATAGCCACAAACGGAACAGTAGTTAAATCACCTAATCAAACCACTTATAACATTGGTTCTACGGTACAATTAACGGCTACACCAAATACAGGTTATGCTTTTGTATCTTATACAGGTCATGCTTCAGGTACTGCAAATACGGTTAATGTGGTTATGAATGATAACAAGACTGTAATTGCTAACTTCGCAGCAGTTCCAGTAACCACACCAGTTGGTCCAAACCCCATCAATTTGGGTAGAGCAGGTGACTTTGCTACTTTAACAAAATCAGGAATCTCTACCACAGGTATTACCCTGGTTACAGGTGATATAGGTGTGAGCCCAATTGCTGCAACAGCAATTACAGGCTTTGGATTGATCATGGATACTAACGGGCAATCATCACATACGCCGATTGTAGTAGGTAAAGTTTATGCAGCAGATTATGCAGCACCAACGCCAACTAAAATGACTACCGCAATCAGTGATATGGAAACAGCTTTTACAACGGCAAATGGCTTAACTACACCAGCACCGATCAATAATACCGGCGATGGTATTCTCGGCGGCAAAACTTTAACCGGAGGTTTATACAAATGGAGCACAGGTGTATCTGTTTCTAGTGCAGGGTTAATCCTTTCTGGTGGTCCAAATGATGTTTGGGTTTTCTTAATTGCACAAGACCTTACCTTAAGCAGCAGTGCAAAAATCACCTTATTAGGTGGTGCACAGGCTAAAAACATCTTCTGGGTAGTTTCTGGAAAAGCAGTATTAGGAACTGACACTGAATTAAGTGGTATTATCTTAAGTAAAACTTTAATTTCCCTCAACACAGGTGCTAAAGTTAACGGTAGATTATTAGCCCAAACAGAAGTTACTTTAAATGCAAGTACAGTAACACAACCATAACAAACCCTATTCAAAACATTATCCGCTCTTCGGAGCGGATTTAAAATCTAAGATCACAATATGTATCAAAAATATAAAATAGTACAAAAAGGCATCATCTGTTCACTGATGTTGTTGCTAGCTCAAAGCACTGTTCAGGCTCAAACAGAAAAACCAAAATGGTACTTCGGGATTTCCGGAGCAGCTAACATGAATTTCTACGACGGAACTACACAAAGGTTAAGCAATGACTTAATTGTTCCTACTGCTTTTCATGATGGTAATGGTGTTAAAGGGTTCGGTTCCATTTTAGTGGAATACAATCCAAGTAAAGTATGGGGTGTCATGTTCAATGCAGGATACGACGGTCGTGGTGGTAAATTTGATGACGTCATGGCGCCATGTAATTGCCCTGCTACCTTAAAAACCAATACAAGCTACATCACAATTGAACCAAGCTTGCGTTTTAGCCCGGGTGGTGGTAATTTCTACCTTTTTGCAGGACCAAGAGTTGGTATTAACCTTCAGAAAGATTTTAACTATACCCAGTTAAATCAACCAAATACAGACGGTGAATTGAGTGAGATGAAAGAATCAGTAATCTCCGGTCAAATTGGTGCAGGTTACGATATTCAAATGTCAGCAGCAACAAGCACTACAAAATTTGTAATCTCTCCATTTGTATCTTACCATCCTTATTTTGGCCAGTCGCCACGCGACATAGAAAGCTGGTCGTTAAGTACTGTTAGAGCTGGTGTAGCTTTAAAAATGGGAAAAGCAAGGTTAACAGAAGCTCCGGTAGCTGTTGTTGTTCCTGCAGAAGAATTTCAATTTTCGGTTAGAGGACCAATAGCTGCTCCGGTTAAAATTCAATTGAGCGAAACTTTACCCTTGTTAAACTATGTTTTCTTTGACGAAGGATCTTCAGAAATTCCATCGAGGTATGTATTATTGTCGCCAGCGGCAGCAAGTACCTTTAAAGAAAAACAATTACAACAGACACCTTCAACAAGTGTAACAGGCCGTTCGGCAAGTCAAATGAATGTTTACCACAATGTGTTGAACATTATAGGAGACCGTTTAAGATCGAACCCTGGTACCTCTATTAACTTAAGTGGCGCATCAGCAAACGGACCTAAAGAAGGTAAAATATTTGCAGAGAACATTAAAAGTTATTTAGTGAATGCTTTCGGCATCAACGGATCTAGAATTGTAACTCAAGGACGTACAAAACCACTTTTACCATCAGAACAACCAGGTGGTACTAAAGAACTTGCTTTACTACGTGAAGGTGACCGCAGAGTTGACATTCAGAGTAACTCACCAGCATTGTTAATGGAAGTTGGCGGTGGCATGATGAGAGAAGTAACTGCAACACCAGCAGATCCTTTAGCAGGTCATGTAATTTTCAGTGCTCCAGGTGCAGAAAAAATGTTCAGTTCTTATAACGTTGATTTAATTGATCCTAACGGAAAGAGCACAGTTTATGGTCCTTTCTACAAAGATCAGGAAAGTGTTTCTGGTCAGGCGATCTTAGGCAACCAACCTTCCGGAACTTATAAAGTAGTGATGCTTGGAACATCAAAAAGTGGCTTACCAGTCAGAAAAGAAAGTACAGTATATTTGCAGAGTCAGAAAGAAGTTGTTCAAACAGGTTTACGTTACAGTATCTTGTTTAACTTTAACCAGTCGACTACAGTTGCAACTTACGAAGCTTTCTTAACCAACACAGTTGCCCCATTAGTAACCAACGGATCAACGGTTATTATTCATGGTCATACAGATAAAATTGGTGAGGAAGCATACAATGCTACCCTATCAGAAAGCAGAGCTCAACAAGCACAAGCTATCTTAGAACGTGTATTGGCTAAAGCAGGTAAAACTGGTGTGAAATTCCAGGCAAATGGATTTGGTGAAGATGAAAGTCATGCACAATTTGACAACAATCTTCCTGAAGAGCGTTTCTATAACAGAACGGTAATCATTGATATTATTCCGGCAAACTAATTTTTAAATAAATAGATAAAGCGGCTGTCTCGAAAGAGGCAGCCGCTTTTTTGTTTATAAAATTGTGGTTTTATAATTATCTTTTACCTTAGATTGTGTCGAGGTTAAGCTTCTTCTTCCAGATAAAACGATCAAGGTCAAAACGTTTGTATGGAGGGCATGCCCCATGCTGGGAGGTGATAAAAGCACCCATGGCAAGTGCATAATCAAGGGTAATCTCTATAGGTTCATCAGCGAGTTTCATGGCCAGAAAAGCGGCGAGAAAAGAATCACCGCTGCCAATGGTATCCGCAACAGTGATGGTATAGGCAGGGTAATCATACCTAAATGCAGTAGTATAATAACTTACCCCCTTGCTGCCTTTGGTAATCAGGACTTCCTCCATGTTGAAACGCTCAAACAGCAATTCTACACTGTCGGCCTCAGTTACACAGTGTGGCTGGTAATGTTGTGCAATCAGCAGCAGCTCGCTGCTATTGAGTTTAACCAGTTCTGCCTTTTGCAGCAGAAGTTCAATCAGTTCCATTGTATAATGTGGTGCACGCAGGTTGACATCAAAAACACAATATTCAGCCTGTTCAATCAGCCTGAAAAGCGTATCGCGGGAGCTTTGGTTTCTTATACTCAAGGTTCCAAATACCAGTGCCTGGGCCTCCCTGACCAAGGTTTCAAAAGCCGGTTGCCAATTTATAAAATCCCAGGCTACAGGTTTAACAATTTCGTAGGTAACCTCATGTGTACTTTCCTCAATGGTGGCTTGCACCTGGCTTGTATCATGCTGCTCGTCTATTTGAATATATTGGGTATCAAGGCCCATTTCCTGTAGAAAAGCCAACAACTCCTTTCCGGGTTCATCGTGGCCTACACTACTCAGTAAACGGCTGTCAATGCCAAGCTGGTGTAAATGATAGGCCACATTCATAGGTGCACCACCAGGTTTTTTTCCATCGGGAAGGTTATCCCATAGTATTTCTCCAAAACAAAGTACAGTATTCTTTTTTTGCATATCCTTGTTCTTCTATCCTTGATGTAAGTTATAAACACTTAGCCAATACTGAGGAACATCTTCTTAAATAAATAAACATTAACACTTTGTTTTTGTATTTCATGAGTGAATGTTTTAGCAACATTCAAGTCATCATTATTTATTGTCGCCAGTTTACATTTGCACCTTTTAATTTATACACCTTATTCTTTTATACCCCTAATTCTGGTAAAAATCATTAAATTAGCTATAACCGTAAAAATCAACGTAATGAAAGCAGTTGACAAAGAAAGTGCAAGCCCCCTCTCCAGTCTGGAGGTTTGGGAAGATGATGTTTTAAACAGGTACCCTGAACCCGGTATCCCTGCAAAAAGCAAGTCAGAATTTAGAAATTACGACAACCCTGAAAAAGATGCTGTAAGGGAATTTTACAGGCTGAACCACAAATACCAGACTTATGATAACGTGCTGGCTAAAAAGGCAAATTTCCTGAAGTTTGACAAGAAAGAGATGCCCTGGTGGTCGGCAATGGAATATTTAAATACGTTGATTGATGATTCAGATCCTGATACTTCACTAGACCAATTGCAGCATTTGCTTCAGACCGCAGAGGCGATTCGTGCTGATGGTCATCCTGATTGGTTTGTATTAACGGGGTTCATCCACGATTTAGGGAAAGTGCTTTGCTTATTTGGCGAACCACAATGGAATGTAGTCGGCGATTCTTTTCCTGTAGGCTGCAAGTTTTCAGACAAGATCGTTTATCCTGAATTCTTTGAGGATAACCCCGATCAGCATGATGAACATTATAATACCAAATATGGGGTATACAGTCATCAGTGTGGCTTAGACAATATACACATGTCATGGGGTCATGATGAATACTTATACCACATCACCAAAGCTTACCTGCCTGAAGAAGCGCTATACATGATCCGCTATCATTCCTTTTATTCGCAGCACCGTGAACATGCTTATGACCATTTACTCAACAGCCACGACCAGCAGATGTTTAAATGGGTGGATAAGTTTAACCCTTATGACCTTTATTCTAAAAGCCCTAAACCACCGGTTGTGTCTGAGCTGAAACCTTATTACGAGGATTTAATTGCCAAGTATTTACCTGCAACAGTGAAGTTGTAGTTTACGCCTCTTACACATTACTGTTGTAATGTTTTACTTGCTAGCTTCAGCACCTTAAAGTTTTTAAACCATTTATAAAATGCGGCGACTTTTCATAAAATCCTGTTCTTCTGTGGTGATGTTGTTGTCATCTATAGCTGGTGCCACAGTAATCTGTGCTATGTGTAATTCATCCATCACATCTACAAAGTTTTTATATTTGGCCCCAGCTGTTGGTTTAACAATAACGCATAATGACTTTTCAGGTTGATTACCGTTTGCCTCATCAACTTTAAGTTTATTAACTTTCAAAGCCTGCCTAATTCCTGCAAGGTTTTCTACCACAGGCACATCTTTACCATTTTCACCCATATACCATGCCATTTGGTTTTCTTTACCTAATAGGATCGTCATCGATCTGGATGCAGGAAAATCATAATGACCGGCGTTAATCTCCTGGTCTGGTTTTGCGATATCCATTGCAACTGGCTTAGACAGCGATGTGGTTAACATAAAAAAAGTAATGAGCAGGAAGGCTAAATCTACCATGGCGGTAAGGTCAACTTTTGGTACTGCTTTCTTGTTTCGGGATGTGTTCAGCTCGGCCATAATTTTAAGTTTTAATTAAGAATTATATAACCTGATGATGCAAGAAAGGGAAGCATTCCATAATTAGAAATGCTAGCTTATAAGATGCTCATTAGAAACTGAACAAAAAATCATTGTGAAGATATGCCATAATCTTTTTATCTAAAGTCCAGAGTTTAGCTTTTGATTTGATAGTTGCTGTGATGATACACGCATCTATTAATCCAATGCCTTTGGAAATCAACTTTTCATTTCTTGAAAATTCACCTGCTAGCATAAATAGAGTATCAATGTTAAGCTTTGGTATGAGCTCATAATAGGCTTTAATTGTTTCTACTTCTCTCTTATTTAGTGCACCTTGAAGTAATTCAGCAAAAATAATTTCAATAGTCCCTATTTCCGATTCTTCCAGGGACTGTTGGCACTGGCTAAAATAAGGTTCATTACCCTTAAAATATTCGATCCAAACTGAAGTATCTAGAATAATCATCTTTCCCTGTTTGTATTTCTTATCTTTTCAGCTGAATGATTAAATTTCATTGGTTTATCCTTGATCAACTGACCAAGTTCCTTTATTTTTTGAAGATTTATATAGCTTTTTAAAGCTACTTTTAAAGCATCAGTAATTGTCGACGCATTGGAATATTTCATGGCCTCTTCAATTATCTTATCATCAATGATGGCTGTTACTTTCATGGCATTTAAGTATATACCTAAGATACGATATTCCATCGTATACAGCAAAAATCTAAGATCAAAGTAGAGTCAACTTGATATACTTTTTGATTAAATAAAGCATAGTATAACCAAAACATATTATGTCCGGTTATACCAATGCAAAACAAGAATGAATTAAAAATCTGTAGATTTACTCACAGTTTCAAATGCGGTAAGATCACTTTGAACAGCTTGCAGCTTATTTTGTGCCATGTTAAAAGAATCAGAACCCAAAAACAGGTGTAAAGGTTTATTTTCCAGTTCTGCCACACGGATAAATGCTGCAGCAGCTTTTTCCGGATCGCCGGGCTGGTTACCTATTACCTGTTCGTTATGAATAATTTCAAGCTCTCTTGCTTCTTTATAATCTGCAATAGGGTTGGCAGCAGTACGAAGCGACCCTTGTAATAGGAAATTGGTTTTAAAATAACCTGGATAGACTATAGTGGCAGAAATACCCATTGATTTTACTTCTACAGAAAGTGCCTCGGTAAATCCTGCGACAGCAAACTTAGTAGCATTGTAAATGCCCCAACCAGGGAATGTACCCATGAAACCAGCTATAGATGAAATATTGAAAAATGCACCTGCTCTTTTTTCGCGGAAGTGAGGCATCACATTGCGGATAACGTTAAGCGTGCCGAAAACATTGACATCAAAGTTTTCACGGGCTTCTTCGTCGGTTAATTCCTCCAATGTGCCCAGCTGACCATAACCTGCATTGTTAACCACTACGTCAATGGTACCTAGTTTGGAAATAATTTCTGCAATGCTTTGCTTCACATTGTTATTATCAGTTAAATTTACCTCTAAAGCCATAAAGTCTTCACCAGTGTGACCTACCTCTTTCTTCAACGCATTGGCGTCTCTTGATGTGGCAGCTACTTTATAACCTTCACTTAATAATCTTTTTACTAATGTTAAGCCTAATCCTTTTGAGGCTCCTGTAACGAACCATACTTTCTGTGTTTTCATATTTGTAATCATTTTTGTATAATACAAAGGTGATCACATTTGGCCCCTAGCCTCTTATTCAGATAGCAGGGATTTTTGCGAGTTTCAAATATGTAAACGAATTGAGGCTGTTTTTCTAAACCCTGTTGGAGAAACACTTTCCTTTTTCTTGAAAAAAGAGGTAAATGCAGACTGGCCGGAGAAACCCAGCCCATCACTAATTTCATTAATGCCCCAGTCTGTCTGCACTAGCAAAGACTTAGCCTCATGCAATAAACGATCCTGAATATGTTCCCTTAGCGTCTTCCCGGTATGGTTCCTGACCAGGGAATTCAGATAGTTGGGATGAACATGGAGCTCCTCTGCAAATTCCGTTGCCGTTTTTAATTTAACTGAAGAATCGCGATCATAAACCTGGAAAGATGATTCGAGCAGGGATAAAAAGCGGTATATATAGCCAAAACCTTCTGGCATAGCCGTTGTTACCCGGTTTTTCCCTGCACGCTGGCTTTCCAGTAGCAAAAGTTGTAAATTTAAAAGAATAGCTTGTTTTTTATCCTCATTTTGCCCCCGGTCTTCAATATACATCCCTTCAAAGATATTGTTGATGGTGGTGGATTGACCCTTTGTCAATTCCACAACAGCTTTGTTGGTGATGAAATTCGGATATTGGCGAAACAACTGCAGCACATGGTCGGCCTCTTTGCCGAAATATCCGGGATGAATGAGGCAAAAGTGCCCACCGGTTTCTTCTGATGTCGTTTGCCAGGACATGATCTCGTCGGGATGCAAAAAGGCAATCTCATTAGGTCCCATTTCGTATTTATGCAAACCTATAGTTAGTATGCCCGTGCCTGACGTCATGTGAAATATTTTATAAAACTGACGGCGATGAGGGGAGATATAATCTTTTACCGGATATTCATTGCGGTTCTGGATAACAAAATGGCTGGAATCAACTGGGAAGTGCTCTACATTGAGCAGTGGTGTCTTAAAGCCGGTGGCTGCAAACGTTTCCAGCTCCATCCTGGGGATTGTTGAATTTTCCATTATATCTTTCTGGGTTGATGCGTTGATTTGTTGAACAAAGTTAAAGCTTAATGCTGAATATTTATGAATGATGTTTAGCGCAACATTTCTATGCGAGACAAGAAAAAAAATGAATCGTGAAATATAAGAAGGAATGGCCTAGCATTTGAAATATCGAAACTGCCAGGAGGAGCACGGTGGATGCAATCCCCCCAAAAAAACCCTTAAAAACAATAAAAGGGCAAGCGAACGTTTTACCGTGCTTGCCCTTTTTGGCTCCCGAGACTGGGCTCGAACCAGTGACCCTCTGATTAACAGTCAGATGCTCTAACCAGCTGAGCTACTCGGGAGTCTGGCTATCCAAAAACGCTTCCTGATTTATTGCTAAACCTATGTTCGTTTTGGGATTGCAATATTAGGACTTTTATATTGTTATTGCAAGAGCTGCAAAAAAATAATTCTATAAAATAATGAATCAGCCTTACTTAAACCGCGTTTTGACCACCTAAAACACAGCCCTCTACCCCATTAAAAAGAACTCATTATAAACAGCTTAGCTTACTAAAACACGACCAATAAAAATGCTAAAATAAAACATTAAAAATCGTTAAATTTATTTTTCAACATCAAGAAAATGGAAGACATTCGCCTCCATGAAACCGACTTCTGCTGTATGCATCATCATTAAGCAGCCTAAGTTAAAGTTAACAATCCCTTACACATAGCTTATAGTTCACTAACCCATAAGCCCCAAATACCATAGGTCTGCCAGGGACTTCCTACCGGTTTGCTACCGAAAATCCCGAAGCAAACCCCTACCTGCTCGCTACCTGCTCCCTATTTGCACCGCAACAAAGATTATTGATTAGTAACGTATAGGTAAGGTATTAAATAGCCTTAGTTAAGGAGAACTATAAAAACAGTATAGTCGACTTCAAAAAATAAGCCGGTCGTTCAGCGAACAACCGGCTTATTTTAAAAATTGAGATCGATGCTAAAAAACACGGCCTTATAGAAAAAACACTTATTTTAAACTCACTTTTAAAGGCGCATTTAAGGCTGCTTTAAAATCAGCAAGGTAATTTACCCATGCTTGCGCAGAAGTAATTTTCCCTGCTCTGTCCCATGCAGCACCATTATAGTAAACATAAGGCTGTGCAGCTTTAGTGTTAACAAGGGTTAACAAATGACCTTTGGCAACATCCATCTTTGCGCTGTTGTCAGCAACCAGCACCGCTAAGCCTGTAACGCCAGTCTTTTCACTATCTGGTTCCCAGTAAGCCATAATTCCGCTTTTTTCATTTAACACAACTGTTGCACCAGGCTGGTCTCTTTTCACAATACCAATAGCCAAAGGCAATGCTTCAGTACCCTGGTAGTCAAATATCGCTTCCACTTTGTTGAGTTGAGAACCCGCATCTATTGAGATAATTTTGGTTACCGTATAAGGAATGTTAGCTGCATTACGAGTAGGGTAAGTTAACTGAAAGGTACTTCTTAAAGGGCCATTATCTAATACTTTCCATGTTTTATAATTGTTGGTAAAGTAGATGGAATCCTTGATAAAAGGTGCAATATCACCACCACCAAGGGTGTTGCCAACACTATAGTAATCCATACCTTCACCATGGTCTGCATGATAATCCTCAGTTTTATACCATTTATCCACAACCAGTGCAGCAGTACGTTTAGACCATACATCCATACCCATGGCATTATCCTTACGGTTTTCTAATGCAGCACCGTACATTCTAAAAGCTACTTTATCATTTTCCCAGGCAAAATCATCATACCTTTCAGGTACGTAACGTGCAAAAGTTTGAGCTTTAACAACAGCAGGTTTACCCGCAACAACGGTAATTTTCAATATTCCTTTGGCAGCAATATCCACAGCAATCAATAAAGCTACAGGCGCTGCATTCCCTTTATAGGCCAGTTGATAAGCCACCTCGGCTTTCGTGGTCGCATTAATTAACTTAAAAGTTTTCCCTTTTGTCCACAGAAAACCTTTTTGAAATTGTTCAAAAGGGATTTCCACCAATTCCTTTCTTTTTTGGGAAAGTGGATTGACTATTTCGATTGATGTTGCCGCAGAAACGGCCATGCTGCAGCAAAGCAGCACTAAAATTAGCAACAGCTTATAGTTTGACAAGTATTGAAATCTGGTATTTTTGTTCATAATTTTAATTATTCATTTTCGAAGTACGAGCTCCTTGAGGAGCGATGGCAATCTCAGCCATCGCTAAGCTCTTATACAGGCACTTTGATATTGTAAAAGTCAACAGCATTACCGCCCCAAAAAAGGTCGCGTTCATGTTTTGAAAAAGTAGCGGTATAGCTATCTAATATGTTCACCACCTGTCCAAAAGTAGCCGCCAATCGGCATACAGGCCAATCAGAACCATAAATTACCCGGTTGCTGGCGAAACTCTCAAAGATGACATCGAGGTATGGTTTAAAGTCTTCATATTTCCAGTTGCGGTTATCTGCTTCGGTAACCATGCCCGAAACTTTGCAATACACATTTTCATGTGTGGCTAAAGCCTTGATATCAGTGCGCCACTCGTTGATGTCTTTGTTCCGGATATTAGGTTTCCCAATATGGTTGAGCACAAAAGGCTGATCTGGAAAGGCAGCAACCAATGCTAAAGCATATTTCAGCTGATCGGGTAAAACAAGGATATCATAAGTGAAACCAAAACGTTTCAGCTGACTGATGCCCCGTTTAAACGCCGGTCGCAACATGAGGGAGCGGTCTTCATCGCCCTGCAGAATCGTTCTGAAGCCTTTCAGCTTTTCATAACGGCTGTATTCTTCCAGCTGCTCGGTTATATCTTCATCACGAAGATCTACCCAGCCTACCACCGCTTTGATAAATTGGTGTTCTTCGGCATTTTGCAGCTGAAAGTAATTCTCTTTAGGCAATTCAGACGATTGCACCACCACCGTTCCATCAAAGCCATAATGCGCTAAGATAGGCTGTAAATGCTCAGGCATAAAGTCATCCTGCAGGATCGACATGTCCTCATTGATCCATTGATCTCTTATGGGGTCAAAAACCCAGAAATGTTGGTGTGCATCAATTTTTAACATAAGCTTTCAGGTTTTGCACAGACACACCCAACCCTTCAATTCCCAATTCTACAACATCGCCTTCTTTTAAAAATACAGGAGGTTTAAAGCCTAAACCAACACCGGCAGGCGTACCAGTTGAAATGACATCACCCGGTAGTAAAGTCATAAACTGACTAACATAAGACACCACAAAAGGGATGTTAAATATAAAGTTTGATGTATTTCCATCCTGCATGGTTTCTCCGTTTACCTTTAACCACAAACGCAGGTTGTTGACATCTTCAATCTCATCCTGTGTAGCTAAAAACGGACCTAATGGCGCAAAAGTATCACAACCTTTTCCTTTATCCCAGGTACCATTTCTTTCCAGCTGAAACTCACGCTCAGAAACATCATTGTGCAATACATAACCGGCAACATAATCCAGGGCCTCTGCCTCATCAACATAGGAGGCCTTTTTACCGATCACAACGGCAAGTTCCACTTCCCAGTCGGTTTTAACAGAATTTTTAGGAATGATGATATCGTCGAAAGGACCTACCATGGAGGTAGTCGATTTCATAAAAATAATAGGCTCTGAAGGCAGTGGTGCATTGGTTTCACGGGCATGGTCGGCATAGTTCAAGCCAATGCAGACAATTTTAGACGGTCGGCCAATTGGCGATCCTAAACGTTCTTCACTACTGATCTGTGTTAACTTGCCCTCATTTGCTTTTACAAATTGCGCCAGTCTTTCCAAACCATTGTTTTCAAAAAAAGCTTCGTCATAATCGCCTCCAAAAGCAGAAGTATCATACCATAAATCATTAATGATTACGCCGGTTTTTTCTTTTCCAGCTTCACCCCATTTTATTAGTTTCATTGTGTTCTTATTTGGTTATCAGTTATTTAATTTTATAAAGCCCCCGTCTATAGGGTAATCATTGCCGCTGATGAAGCTTGCTTCGTCAGAACAAAGGTATAAAGCCAGGGAGGCCACTTCTGCAGGACTTCCCATTCTGCCTATCGGCTGACTTTTAGATAATTTCTCGAATATTTCTTTTTCCTGCCCAGCATAATTTTTGGCAATAAAGCCATCTACAAATGGCGTATGCACACGTGCCGGCGAAATGCTGTTACAGCGGATGTTAGAGGCAAGGTAATCGCGGGCTACAGAAAGCGTCATGGCATAAATGGCACCCTTACTCATGGAATAGGCAAAACGATCTGCTATGCCTACTACAGCTCCAATAGAGGCCATATTGAGCACCACACCTGCACCAGCTTTTTTCATCAGCGGCACCGCAGCATATAAACAGTTATAAGCACCACGCACATTGACTTCAAAAACTTTCATAAAATCGGCTTCGCTGGTATTTTCTAAATTACCAACATGGGCGATGCCTGCATTGTTAACCAGGATATCGACCTTACCAATTTGCTGGAAGATGTTGATCACCTGCTCTTGCTGACTCACATCGCAGCTGTGTGCAAAGGCGACACCATCGGCAGCAATTTCTGCTACCGTAGCCGCTGCAGCCTCAGCATTCAGTTCTATGATGTGCACTGCTGCACCTTGTTTTGCAAATAGCTGGGCTATTGCTTTACCGATACCGCTCCCTCCGCCGGTAATTACTGCGGTTTTACCTTTTAAACTAAACATATTTATTTTCAAACTTACTTTAGGTTAGTCTGGCAATTTGGCCAGCTCCATAAAAGTCTTTCTTCAAAAGAAAGAACCCTCATGATTTAAAAGTACGGCTTTTGATTTCTAATTCAAGTTTGTAACGGTTTTATTTCAACGGGGGAAGGCATATTCTTATTCTCCTGATCAAAACCATTGTAAGAATATAAATTAAAATGATAAATTTATTCTATGTCAGACAGCACAGAAGAAATAGCCATATTAAGGAACAAGTTAGGCTCTGTAGGGATGAAACCTGAAGAATTTGATTTGTCTCTGCCCTACTGGAAATTAAAAAAATATAGGAAAGGTGAATTTTACAACGAATATAAAAACGTATGTAAGCACCTCGGTTTTATCATCAATGGGGTGTTTAGAATTTATAGGGTTAATGGGGAAAACGGAGAGGAAAAAAACATGCTCTTTTTTACCAACCATCAGTTTGTAGCCTCCTATAAAAGTTTTTTAAGCCAAACTGCTTGCGAATACCATACGGAAGCCATGGTAGATTCGTATATTTTATACATACACATTGATCATCTTAATGAATTGTACGGTAAATCGCACCAGTGGGAAAGATTCGGACGGATCGTTGCAGAAACAGCTTTCAACGAAGTAATGGTAAATACAGAGGGATTTTTATTTAAAACTCCTGAAGACCGTTACCGGGAAATGATGGTAAAGCATCCTGCTATCTTCAATTCGGTACCGCTCTACCATATCGCCTCCTACCTGGGCATACAGGGCCCCTCGCTTAGCCGCATCCGCAAAAGAATGGTTGGCAAATAAGGAAAGCTATTTCTATGAATTATTTTTTTCTAATTCTCCGATATTAACCTGGGTTAAAATTATTGATGGGGATTAGAACGACGTTTGTAATGTCCTAAACAATTAGGCATAAAACAATATGAAAACAGCAATAATGGTAATGATGATGAGTGTACTAGGTGTTACAGCTCAAGCCCAAAAAACAACCAACAACAACCTCAAAACAATTGTACTTGTACACGGCGCATGGTCTGATGCCTCTTCATGGATGCCGTAACGCCGCAACTTAAAGCCCAGGGATACGAAGTGATTTCCGTAAACCTTGCGGGTCATGGTATAGACAACACATCATTTGCTGCTATCACATTTCAAACCTACGTTGATCAAGTAATAACAGCTATTGGTACCCGCACCAATGTTATTCTGGTAGGACACAGTTTCGCAGGATTAGTGATCAGTCAGGTAGCTGAAGCCATTCCTACACAGTTAAAAAAACTGGTTTTCCTTGCAGCGGCCTTGCCTCACGATGGTGACAGTCTTTTATCTTTAGCCAAACAAGATGCGGGATCACATATTGGCAAATCCCTTACTATAGATCAGGAACATGGTGCAGCTATCATTGCCAAAGAGGCAATAGCAGATATTTTCGCTGCCGATGCACCTCAGCAGGTTCAAGTATACCTTGCTGCTCATATCAAACCCGAGCCTCTTGCACCCCTTGCTACAACAGTGAAGTTAAGCGATAAAAACTTTGGAAGCGTAAAAAAGATATACATCCATACCGTTAACGACAATACCATCAGCTATGGTGCACAACAGTACATGGTTAAGGCTGGAAAAATTGATAAAGTGTATACCCTTTCTAGCAGTCACACCCCATTTATTTCAATGCCCGATAAACTAGCCGAAATCATCCTTCTGGAGAGTAAATAACAGCATACCTTAAGTTGAGCAGGCGCCCTATAAATTATAGCGGCGCCTGTTTCTTTGGCCTACTTGCTTTTTTGTTCTTTATTTGTGTGGCCGCCATAGTATATCCACCCTGAGAGCCATCTACAAAATGAATGTGTGCCTCTTTCATATCTCTTACATAGCATGACATAATAGATGAAGTACTGATATGGACACCGTAAATAATTTCTCCGCTAGATTCCATTACATCCAGGTTTTCCAGGAGTTCAATCCTTTGTGCTTTTGTACCTGAAATTACCATATTGATTCTTCCATCAAGCACCAGCGTATCAGACATTTCCACTAGCTCGCTCAGGTAGCGCATACCTGGCCTGGTCATGAAATATAAATAGGCTGCTAGTCCAGAAATCCCATTCACAAGGTAAAGGGAAAGACGACCACTGTTATATTTGGCAAGTAAATCAGTCCTTAACCTGTTATAGGTTGATTTAAGCCTCAGCTTTTTAATTGATATGGGTTGACGCTGCTGATGACTACCAAAGATAGTGTCAATCTTACTGAGTACCTTGCTGTAAGTCATACCTTGAGGCTCAATCTCACCAATAATCAGCAGGGTAAGTACCTCATCCTGATCAGCAGGAACGGGAATTTGGTCCCATCTGCACTCCATACCGCTTAAATCAGATTCCTTTTCTGCAGCTGTAGGGTAGGCTAAATTACGGTTTTCATCCTTCAGTATTCCTTCTGCATAGGTAAGTCCATTACCTAAAATCACTGGCATTGCGAACACTGAAGATCGCCTGTGTTTTGCAATTTGCAATTCGAAGCCCGCTTTATAAATATCCCTTACGGGAATTATACCTATCCTTAAATCTAGGTTAAAGTTTTCTTTTGTGTTGACTTTAAAGCTTTCCAGAGAACTCATGATGTCTCTGCTGATCACCGATGGAACGATAAAGGTAGCCCCATCGCCACCGAAAAAAAATGGGATATCAATGCCTTTTTGGAACGCTATATTAAGTACGATAACAATGGTGCTGGTTGCAACAAGATTTACGGTTTGATGTTGCCCTTCAACTATTGCACGCGTAGAATTTTTAATGTCTGTTAAAATAACTTCCCAGTCATCGGGAACATTGCAGAACGATGAAGATGAAGATAGCAATTCTGCAAGGGGAACATTAAATTGTTCAAGATCCGTATAAAATAAATCTGATTTATTGATAGCCTCTATCATCTTCTGCTAATTAATAACTGATTACTATAAAAGAGTATGGAACTTATTCATATTTGTGAAGTTAGTTAATTTAACAGCGACATTCGCAATCCTGTTAAAATAGCAAGCCATGATTCAAATCATCATTGGTTTTTATAAACCTAATTGGTCAATCCAAGACTTAATTTTATTTACCGATTTTAACCTGGGTTAAAATTCTGATGAATTGAAAAACTGATATTTGAGGTACCAAGAAAAGACTAATAAAACCAACTCATGAAAAAGATCATTATAGCTTTTTTACTATGCAGCGCACAACTGTGTGCCGTAGCACAGCAATCTACCAACGAGGTTTATGAACAAACACCCGTTTTACATGGAGACATCGTAGTTTTACCAATTACGTTAGTCAACGCCTTCCCTTTTATATCTGTTGAGGTAAACGGCGTAAAAGGGAAATTCATGTTTGATACAGGATTATCGTTAGCCATGACCATTAATGAAAACATGGTAAAACTACCCGCCAAAAAGCTGGAAGGCGATGGAAAATTCGGTAGCGGTCAATCTTACAAAGTAAGCACAAATGACACCATTGCTGAGGTAAAGTTTAGCAACGGACTGACCTATCGTAATTTATTAAATATCAGGAGCTCAAATTATGATTTCCTTCAAAAAAAGATAACCCCTGACATGATTGGATATATCGGACATGATTTTTTTAAGGGCTATATTTTTAAGATAGATTACTTAAAAAGGAAAATTACGTTTTACAAAAATACACCGCAGCGGAAAGCCACTAAGGATTTCCTGAACGATGAAAAGGTAATTTCGATAGTCAATTTTGAGACCAGGGGACTGCCGAATCATCCAATGGTAAAGGTTAAGATAGGTAAAGTAGACCTCATCGGATCATTTGACACTGGACAATATGGAATACTCCAATTAGAGCAGAATGCAGAAAAAGAGCTCAAAGCGACTTCACACGTCATCCCTATTGGATTAGACGGAGATGATGATGATATCATCAATGTTAATAATATTTTAATAGGGGAAACTTTCAAGACAAGCCTTGATGGAATCTATCCTATTAGCATGGAAAGTACAGAGCCTTTTAGAAAAGCGCTAAAAATCACAGAATCCAGTTACATCTGTTTTGGATACAGGTTTCTTGATAAATATAAAACCATTTGGGACTATGAAGCAAAGAAAATTTATATTGTAGAGAGATAGCCCCAGGCTTAGCTATAGAGGTGCTGCATAAAAATCTTTTAAGGAATGGCTGTAAATGCAATAATTTACTTTTGATTGCCAAAAATCTATTTTCTCTAAATTGGGCGCCCCTTGTGGAACCAGCATTAAAGAAGTCATTCCTTCTAATTTAAAACTTTCGGTTGGAGCAACCCTGCGATGGTCTAACTTGGTATCGAAATAATAAAGATAATCATATACAAATCCGGTATAACCACTTTTTGAAATTTGATCTTTACTGGTCAAAACCACAGCATTATAGTTTTTACTTAAGGCATTTTGAAATTCTACAGCATTTAAGGGTGTTCCATTTAAAGTAGGCATCACATTAAATTGTCCGTCAAGGAACACCCATTTTTTCAAATCCTTTAAAAACACCTCAGTCACCACATGACCAGGAGAATCTTGTCTGGTGCTCGCATCTTTTGTCTTCAGGTACAAAACTCTGGCTTTGTAACCTTGAGCAATCAACTGGTCGCGCAAAACGATAGCATAAGCAAAACATGGAAAGCGTCCACCCTCTTTTACTTCATTAAGAATAGAGATGGCATCAGTGCCTTTGGGAGAATTTCCACCATCATGTTTCCACTGGTGATGCGTCCAATTTAAGATAGATAAAACTTTCTCCTGATCTGATTGATCATTTTTAATAACTTCATCAATCGGGTATTTAAGTCTTAAAGTATCGAAGTATAAATTTTTAGTGTCTTCATAATAGATTTTGAGGTCTTTTCTAGGCTGCGCAATGGAGTACTTCACTATGTCCCAAACAAATGTCTTCGGGGTAATAATGGTGTGAGCGGGCAGGTTATCGCCAAGTTTGATATAAAAAGACTTGCTTTGTCCTTTTTGGATAGTAAATCTAATACTGTCCAGATCTGTTTTAAAGGCTACACTCTCGCTTTTGCCAAATAAGGTAAAATTTAAGGTATCATGTTCAATTTCTGGCGAGATGTTCCAGCCTCTTTGATTCCCATCCTGACCTATTGCAACAGCTGTTTTAGGATGACTCGCCGTAATTAAAGGTTCACCTTTATACAATTTCTGAGCATTGCTTTTGCCGGCAAGAAAAATAGCAAGAATGAGGAGGGCTGAATTGCGCATGTCTAAGGGTTTGAAAACGAAAATATTAAATTCATTTTAATTCTTGACATTAACAAATAGTTTTGTTACAACAAATAAGGCACGCGACCGTTTTACCATACTTACCTTTTTGCTCCCGAACCAGCGCTCCCTCTGCTTAACAGACGGAAGCCACCAGTTTATAACTATGTAGGCAAAAACAACTTAAAGCGCAGTAGTTTGATCAACACTATCCGGCTGGCCCGACATTAAATAGCATTTATCTCAGAAATGGAGAACCTTTCCGAGAACTTATCAAAGGAAGGCTTCAAGATTTTCTTACAAGTCACTTCCCGAGTCTGTAATGATGGATCAATGCCAAATGTTGTGGAGTTAGGAACTTCGTGTTTTGGAAATAAAAAACCCCATTCCTAATAGCTAGAAATGGGGTTTTTATGTGATTTTCGGTATTGAAAATCTGAGCTCCCGAAGCTGGGCTCGAACCAGCGACCCTCTGATTAACAGTCAGATGCTCTAACCAGCTGAGCTATTCGGGATCCTTTTCCCCTCCGCGACTAGACTCTGATTTGAAGCAAGCCTTGATCGTTTTG
>NZ_JAZQPU010000307.1:0-22852 GCF_045628745.1 Pedobacter sp. | reverse complement strand
AAGTTTTCAAACCGTTTACCATCAAACCGGCTTACACCAGCATCAGTAGCAAACCATAGGTAATTCTGTTTATCCTGGAGGGAAAAAAAACAGTTGTTACTCGGCAAGCCATTTTGGGTTGTGTAATGTTGTATGAAGGTCGTCTGTGCAATGGTCTGCACATAGATAAACAGGCATAACAAGGTTAAGCAACAGGTAAGTAACCGAACCTTTAGTTTATTTATCACTCCGAAAGTTTGTATAAGTTTTGACTTTTTCAGCAAATTCGCTTGCTCTTCTACGGGAGACTGCAATTTTTACACCACTTTTTAAAATAACTTCAAGGCCATTTTTAGAGTTGTATTCTTTTAAATAATCAAGATTAATGATACTTGATTTATGTACACGAACAAATTTATTCTCCGGGAGAATCTCTTCATAGTCTTTAAGCACCTTTGCTACGGTAATCTTTTCTTTTCCGGCAAGGTAAAAGATGGAGTAATTGCTATCGGCTTCTATATTGATCACCTCATCAAAGTCTACGAGGGTATAACCACCTTGTCCATTTGGCAAACTCAGTTTACGAATTTCTGATCGATCAGCCATGTTTTCAGCCAGGTTGCTAAGCTGACTAGCCATTTGTTGTGCTGTAAACTTATTCAGCGCAATAAATTTAGCAGCCTTATCGACTGTGGCGCTAAGTTCATCAATATCTATAGGCTTCAATAAATAATCCAGTGCATTTGCTTTGATTGCCCTTAAAGCATATTGATCGTATGCGGTAATAAAAACAACTTGAGCGCGATGCTCCACAATTGCAGGAATTAATTCAAATCCGTTCTCCCCAGGCATAGCGATGTCCAGGAAGACCAGATCGATTTTATTTTCAGCAAGCAGGATACGCGCCTCGCTTACCGATTTCGCAATTCCGCTGATGTGTATGTTTTTACAATTTTCTTGAAGAAGAAAATATAAGGAAGAACGGGCAAACTCTTCATCATCAACAATAATGGCATTTAAAACCAGCATATAAATTTATTTATGCCAAGTTAATAATTGATAACCTGTTCTTCAAGGTGTTCGGGTAAATCACGGTAATTATATTTTTGCCCGCGTAATTGTGCTTCAAACCCAGCCTCCTTAATGGCATCCTGAATGCCTTTAGCGGTAAAGCGATGGGGAGCACCTGCAGCAGATACCACATTTTCTTCTATCATGATGGATCCAAAATCATTAGCTCCAGCATGAAGACATAATTGGGCAACTGCTTTACCTACAGTAAGCCATGATGCCTGAATATTTTTAATGTTAGGCAGCATTATCCTGCTCAAGGCTAACATGCGCACATATTCATCTCCTGAAACATTATTGCTGATACCGCGAAGTCTTTTCAATAAGGTACCATCGTCTTGAAAAGGCCATGGTATAAAGGCTAGAAAACCGTTGCTTTCTGCAGGTTTTTCACTTTGTACTTCTCTAATCCATACCAAATGTTCGAAACGCTCTTCAATGGTTTCCACGTGGCCAAACATCATTGTTGCCGAAGTGGTAATATCAAGCTGATGTGCTGCCCGCATAACATCTAACCATTCTTGTCCACCACATTTGCCTTTTGATATTAACCTTCTTACTCTATCATTCAGGATTTCTGCACCCGCCCCCGGTAATGAATCCATACCAGCGGCTTTTAAGGCAGCTAAAATTTCGGTATGAGATTTTCCTTCCAGCTTAGCAACGTGAGCAATCTCAGGTGGGCCTAAAGCGTGAAGCTTCAAATCCGGGTATAGTTGTTTGAGTTCTTTAAATAAATTAGCATAAAATTCCAATCCCAAATCAGGATGGTGACCTCCCTGCAATAAAAGCTGATCACCTCCTAAACGGAAGGTTTCTTCAATTTTTTGCTTATAGGTTTCTATATCAGTAATGTAACTATCTTCGTGGCCTGGTCTTCTAAAGAAATTGCAGAATTTACAATTCGCTATACATACGTTTGTGGTATTCACATTTCTATCTATCTGCCAGGTAACCTTCCCGCTTGGCACTTGTATTTTTCTTAATTCATTTGCTACATAGGCCAGCTCGGCAGTAGAGGCATGGTGATAGAGAGAAACACCTTCTTCTTTGGTTAAAAAGTCGAAATGCAGTGCCCTGTGTAATAGATCAGCAATGTTCATATTGCAAATATACCATAAGTTCTGTTCTTTTTAAATTCATATCTTTGCCACAATTATTTAAAGAAAATATGGTAGACTATAACCGTTTTACATTAGCTAACGGATTACGTGTTTTAGTGCACGAAGATGATACAACGCCGATGGCGGTATTGAATATTTTATATGATGTTGGCGCCAGAGATGAGGAGATGGATAAAACCGGTTTTGCCCATCTCTTTGAACACCTGATGTTCGGTGGTTCAGTTAACATTCCATCATACGATGAACCCTTGCAAAGGGTAGGGGGCGAGAACAATGCTTTTACAAGTAATGACATTACCAACTATTACATTACTTTACCCGCCGTTAACCTTGAAACTGCTTTCTGGTTAGAGAGTGACAGGATGTTAAACCTTGCCTTTTCTGAAAAAAGTTTAGAAACACAAAGAAATGTGGTTTGCGAAGAGTTCAAACAAAGATACCTTAACCAACCCTATGGCGATGTTTGGCTAAAGCTAAGACCCCTGGCTTATAAAAAACATCCTTATCAATGGGCAACTATTGGTCAGGATCTTAAGCAAATTGAAAATGCTAGCATGGAAGATGTGAAGGCCTTTTTCAAAAAACACTATAACCCTCAAAATGCCATTATGGTTGTTGGTGGCAATGTTAAAACCGAAGACATCAAGGTAATGGCAGAAAAATGGTTTGAACCTATCCCTGCTGGCCAAAAATACACAAGAAACTTACCTAAAGAGCCTGTGCAAACTGTTGCAAGACAGGAAACGGTAATTGCAAATGTTCCTTTAAATGCCATTTATATGGCTTTTAAAATGCCGGCAAGAAATCATGAGGCTTACCAAAGTTATGACCTTCTGTCTGATGTTTTGTCTCAGGGACAATCTTCCCGCTTATATAATACCCTTTTAAAGGAACAGAAATTGTTCAGTGATGTCCATGCTTACATTACCAGTAGCATTGATGAAGGTTTATTTGTTATTGAAGGTAAACTTGTAGAAGGCGTAAGTGTGGCTAGTGCTGAGGCTGCGATTTGGATAGAGCTTGAACGTATTAAAAATGAACTTGTTTCTATAAATGAAATGACTAAAGTTCAAAATAAATCAGAGTCAATCATGGTTTTTGCGGAGATGAGTCTGCTAGATAAAGCGATGAACCTTGCTTATTATGAGCTTTTGGGTGATGCGGATTTATTGAATACCGAAATTAACAGATACCTGGCTGTTACTGCAGAACAAATACAACAGGCTGCGCAAAAAACCTTCGTTAAAGAACAGTGTTCCACTTTATACTACTTAATTGCTAAAGATGCTTAATCGTACCCTCGTGCCTGATTCTATGCAGGTAAATGATATTAAATTCATAGCTCCCCAACAACAGCAACTTGATAATGGTATAAAAGTTTATACAATTAATGCTGGTAAACAAGCGCTGGTAAGGATAGAATTTATTTTCGACAATGTCAACTTCGATGCTACTAAACCATTACAGGCAGTTGCCGTTAACCACCTGATCAATAACGGAACGGCTACCTTATCTGCTAAAGACATTGCCGACAAGGTAGACTATTATGGTGCCTTTTTACAAACAGAATATGGTGCCGACCAAAGCAGCATTAAACTATATACGCTCAATAAACACCTGAAATCGGTTTTGCCGATTTTAAAATCTATACTGGATGACAGTGTTTTCCCTCAGCAAGAGGTGGATTTATTTATTCAAAACCAGAAACAATCATTACAGGTAAGCCTTGAAAAAAATGATTTTCTTGCCCGGAAGAATTTTGCACATGCCATTTTTGGAAACTCCAGTTATGGCTCCAACATCAGTTATGCTGATTATGATGCCTTACAGCAACAGGATCTTTTAACCTATTACAAGGCGGCATATCAGCCTGAAAATTGCACCCTCTTTGTTGCCGGCAAATTCGAGCAAACTGAGTTTGAACTGTTGAATACAGTTTTCGGTCAGCAATGGAATAATAAAGAAGTTTCCATCAAAAATAGCTTTGAATTCCAGGCATCTCCAAAAGGAGATATCTTTATTGAACGACCAGATGCCATCCAATCGGCTATTCGTATGGGGGCCTTGGGTATCAAAAGAACTCATGCAGATTTTGCATCTTTCCAGGTGTTGAATTGTTTACTGGGTGGTTATTTTGGTTCAAGATTAATGGCTAATATCCGCGAGGATAAAGGTTATACTTATGGTATAGGATCTGCAGTGGTTTCCATGAAAGATGCAGGATACTTTTTTATCGCTACAGAGGTAGGTGCTGATGTTTGTGGAAATACCTTAACTGAAATTGAAAAAGAAATAGATCGGTTAAAAACTGACCTGGTGCCTGATGGGGAACTTGATTTAGTGCGTAACTACATGTTAGGGTCTATGTTAGGTAGCTTAGAAAATGCATTCTCTCACGCCGATAAGTTTAAGAATATATTCTTCTCTGGCCTTGACTATGGCTATTATGCCCGTTATATTGAGACCGTAAAAACTATAGATGCGAACCATTTACGTGAACTGGCAAATCAGTATTTAAATACGGAAGATTTTGTCAAAGTTGTTGTTGGTAAGAAATAAGATATAGAGAATATTGGCTAATTTACTTTAGCCAATATTCCTTTTAATTTATCTGCCTGATAAACTTTTTTATAAAACTCAATGAGTTCATTGTATTTCTCCGGTGGATATTGCTTATTGTTCATCGTTTGTGTACGCTTGTAAACAATGACATTGTTTTGTACCTCTACCTTCATGTTGTAATTTCCAAATTCTGACACTATGGTCACTTCTTTAGGTAGGAATTCTACTTTCAAATTAGCTGGCAGGCTGTAAGAGATCTCATCTACATCGTGGTAACCGAAAGGTACGGTGAAATTGGTTTTACGTTCAGCTGCTTTTACAGGCACACTTTCTCTTCGGTTTAATAAGTTTAAAGTTATAAAGACCTTATCTGCTCCATGGGTAAACAATTGTGAAGACTTTGCACTTATCTTTTCATTGATCTCAGGTAGGTTTTTATCTGCCTGTATAAAACTAGCACTAATCAGTTCCATATTCGGAATTTCAAGCTCCTTAAGCACTGATTTACGCTGTTCTGAGGGCTCTTTAAGCGTAAGATAAATCATGTTTTCATATTGCGCATACCCATATTTTGCATCAATATTTATGGCAGCTGCACCTTTTTCATCTAAAGTAATATTGATATTCCTTTGTTGAAAATTATCTGCTGGACGATAGGCTGGGGTTCTTACAATTTTCCCACCTTCGGCAGTAACAAGTAAAACATTTTTATCCGAACAACCATAGGCAAGGTAACCCATTGGATTTACCTGCGATGTACATTCAAGCCAAACAGTATCTTTTTGTAAAGGTACCGCAAGAATCATGTGATTGGCTTGATTTAGGCTGGCAAATTTTTCATTCATAGAAGGCATATCGTAACCGATCACCACCAGATGAGCAGCTATTCCTGCTTCATTTAATAAAGCTTTCATGTAATTAGAAAGTGCTTTACAATCTCCATAATTAACGGTAGCTACTTTATTTGCATTGGTAGGTTTTAGACCACCAATCCCTAACTGCACACTGACATACCTGGTATTAGCTTGTAAAAACTTGTATAAAAGATTAATTTTTTGTTTTGGCGTACTTGCCTGTTGCATTAAACCAGCAACCTTTGTTTTGATAGCTTCGGGTAATATTTGAGGTTCACTGTTCAATTGATACATCCATGTGCCTACGTTTTTCCAGTTCTCCAGGTTTCCCTGTGAGTGGTCGTACTCGAAAGCATTAGGCGATAAATTCACCCAGGGCCTCACATTTCTTAACCCTGTGCTGTAAGGCTCATATTCCAGTGCCTCCAAATTTTCACAAGACCATTTGTAGGTGGTTTTATCTTTGATTTTTAACGAGTCTGTCAATAGCCCCTTGCTTTTTAAGTACTTGAAAGTCATGCCTTCAGGAATTTTAAAAGTATAGTCAGATTTTTCTACCGCGTAGCCAAAGGATTGTACTGGATACCAGGATGGGTAGCTGGTAATTCCTGTATAATCTTTAGTATAGCTATATTCAATAGTATAAGGAAAGCTGGCATTTAAAAAATCCAGTTGTTTCATTCTTCCATCTTCATAGATGGAGCCGTCAGATATTGCACTTTTATCTTTAAAGTCTGCGCTTTTATATTCTTTGATTTTAACCCCTTTGCCATCATACATCGTAGCCTTCAGGTTATAAATATTAGAAAATTGATTATAGTATTCAACCATAGAAGCGGCATCTTCACCATTTTTGTTCAGGATAGTCACTGCCGTTTGGTAGTTATAGGTGGCATTGCCTATGCTCTTCAGGTCATAGACTTGTTTTTCCATTCTGATGACTACAGCAGCATTAACTTTCAAAGCAGCAGGAATCTTGTCAACATCGTATTCGTGTTGTCCTTTAGTAAATATACTGGAAAGGAGGAGCAGCGGGAGAAGTAATTTTTTCAATCTAGATCTTTTTAAATACGATTTGCTGTGCTTGTTTTTCTATGATGTTTCTGAAAAGTTCCTTCAAACTGTGATAGTCGTCGGCAGAATAAAGTGATTTTCCAATGATGATTTTACTGCTGATGACGACCTTGTTATCCTCGGTTGAAAATAAATAAGTAAAGGATGCAGCATCTTCAGGTAACATCATTTTGCCATTGGCGGGTAATTTTTCCAGCTTGTAGTTTTTAGGAAATTCTATCAGTACTCTATAACTTTCTTCGAGGGGATAAGCAAAATCAACCGGAAAATTTCTTTCATCCAGTTTGAAAGGATTTTCTTTAGTCTGTTCAAACAAGATGGGACTGAGCATAATCAAATTTCCAGCTTCTTCTACTTTGTCTTCTATAACCACTTTCATGGTTTGCAATAGTAGTTCTTTTGGATCATTCAGGTTATCTATTTTAAAATTACTAATCTCCAGACCAGGCTTATCCTTTTTGTAATCTTTAAGGTAATCAGCTTCATTTGTAGCTGTTGAGAATTTATTTCTCATCTTCAGCCCGGCGTAACTGTTAAAAGATAAATATAGATCTCCACTAAGCTTATTGTCTTCAGTTAATACCAAATTATAATAAGTATTATTTTTACTTCTTTGCAGGCTTTCTAAAGAAATCCAGCTGGCATTTTTTGTGTCTGCATCGATTTTTAGACCCTGGTGATTAAGGTTTTGGTAAGCGATTAAATCAGGCATTAAAAACTTGTCCACTGCATCCAGTAAAATTGTTTTTCCATCTAAATCAACAGCGACAATAACGTTATTGAATTTTGTAAGTAAAGGGTGGCCAGGATGAGCACCATTTTCTCTAGTGCTCACTAACACAGCTGAAGCCGGAATTTTTGCTTCTCTAAGTAAGCTTAACAGGGTAAGATTTATATCTGCACTATTACCTGTTTTTTTCTCTAATACAGTTTTTACGTTGCTCACACTTGAATATTTTCCATATCTCTCATTCCATTTAACCATGTTTTTAACATAATCAAAGATTAGCAGGGTTTGCAATTCCGGATTAGTTTCTGTTTTTAATATAGATGGCAAGAGTGATTTGCTATAATTGCTTTTTATAAAAAATCTACCAAATTCTTCATCTTCCATTAACCCGTTTACTATTTTAGGCCATGTTGAACTAAAGTCTTTATATGTACTGCCAGGGAATTGAGTGCTGCTTAATTCGAATTCAATTTTAGATACGTAATCTTCCATTGTCGTAATGAAATTTTCATCCTTAATAGCAGGAATATTTGCAGCATTATACCTAAGGGAAAGAGCAGTTGCCTGAACGGTTTCTCCGCTACCTTTATCTGAGGGAACATAATAACTTTCTGAAACGTTTTCCCTTGCTATCTGAAAAATAGGAACAAAGCCGTTATTGGTCACTTTGTACCTGAAATATTCAGGAATTCTGACATGATACTCAGAATATAGCGTAGGAATCGAACTCTGGAAATACCAATCCCGCAAGTTATAAATGAAATCTGATTTGATCTTATATCGATACTCTACGATTGACCCTTCCTTTACATTCGGCAGCGTGATTTTTTTAATAGTCCAGTTTTTATCTTGTCTTTCTGTAAAGCGAGCGTCTTTAGCCAGTTTGCTGACTATTATTTTATCGTTTTCTAAATTATAGGTGGCAGCTTCAATAAACTCAAGTGACTCTTGTGAGTCATTACTGCCGCGATATAATTGAACATCATAATCTGCCAGGTCGTAGCCAGATTTATTAAGTACTTTATACCTTACGTGGCGTTCGTAAGTATAAACAAAACTGCCTGTTTTGGAACTCACTTCAAACCAACATTTTCCAATATCAAATAATTTAACGCCTCTTGCTGCAGAATCAGCTCCAGCAATTTTGGTTTCAAATTCCTGGAGATCTACTTTTCCAAATTTTACCGTTTTAAGAGCAGGGGCTGATTGTTGTGCAAAAACACAGCATGCATAACCCGTCAACACTAACGAGAAGATTAGCCTTTTTATCATAAAGAGAGCGTTAATTTTTTTACAATATTAACAAATAATAAACATTTACGAAATTAAAATATTAATTATTTAACAAAGTTATTTTGCCATCCATTGTGGCAACAAGTATTTTGTGTCTATTGATCACATTGACGGTATTCACCATGGCATTATCAATTTTGTGTGCCCAAATTTCTTTTTGAGTTAAAGGATCAAAAGCATAGACTACGCCATTTTTAGTTCCAAAAACTACTAATCCATCTTTAGCAATCAACATGGAAGGCACATGTTCATAGCCAAAATGGAGGTTTAAGCGCCATGCTATACCCGGGTCCGTGCGTTGCGTTTTATAGGCGACAACTTCATCATTCATGGTCTTGCCAAATATTAGCGTTTTATCTTCAGCAATACCTATGGATTCCCTTACAGTTGCTTCTTTGTTTCTCCATAAGGTTTTGCCATCAAGTACATCAATAGCAGTAAGCACACGATCTGGTGCAGCAATATAAACAACATCATTTACCGCAACAGGGGTTACCATCGCTGGAGAAAACATTCTATTTTCATTTCCGTTATTCCATTTCCAAAGCAGTTGACCGTCGTTTTTATTCAGGGCATAAAGATGTTTGCCCCAGGCGCCAAAAATCACTTTATCTTTATAAATCAGCGGGAGACCTACAATAGCGCCTTCTACCTGGTTAAATTCCCAGATTAAATTACCGTTTTTAACGTCCAATGCCCGGAAAGAGTTGTCACTTGCACCAATATACAGCCTGCCATTTTCTACCATGGCGGAGCCTAATACAGCAGCTTTGGCTGTATATTTCCAAAGTAGTTTACCTGTTTTGATTTCAAGGGCATAAATGTTACCATCTCCGGAGCCTAAAATGACCGTGCCTTTAACCATAACTGGTGAAGAATAAATAGCGCCCTGAGTTTTATAGGTCCATATCACCTTTCCATCATTTAAAGAAAGGGCCTCAATTTCACCAATTGCGTTACCTACCACAACAATTTTTCCATCTGTTGCTGGCGTAGAAATTACATTGGCTTTAGAATGATAAGTCCAGCGTTGCTTAACATTTGGGTAAGTGCTGTTAATGGCATAAGATGGGCGTTCATAGGCCTTTGTGTCATTATTTTTAAAAGTCTCTAAAGCAAACTTTCTCCAGGGATTTTCTATGGGCAATCCTGGTTTTTTAGTTGCAAAATAAACAGAATCCTTAGCCATGGTAACCACATTATATCCACCAAGGCTATCCTTTGCACGCAGGTTAGATCTTCCCATAGTACCTTGTACACCTTCAAAATCAAATGCTTTATTGGCATGTCCGTGTCCGCAAATTGCATATTGAATATTGTACTTTTTTATCCTGTCGGTAGCTTCGTACCAATTATCAAGGCTGTTATCAATAGGGTAGTGATTGATAAATACAACTGGCATATCTTTAGGTGTGTTTTTTAAAATATTATCTAGCCAAACAGTGGCATCTCTTGGAATATGTCCGTCTGACATCCGTACATAGGGTCCCGAAGCACAGGCAATAAAGCGGTATCCTTTATGGTCAAACGTGAATTTGTCGTCTCGAAAATTCCGGATAAAATCTACGCCGCCAGATTCTGACCAGCCGGTGTCATGGTTTCCAGGAATCAGGTAAACGGGTTTTGTTAAGGAAGAGAGAATTTCCTTCGCAAGTTTAATTTCTTTGAGGGTTCCCATTTCAGTAACATCACCAGTAAGCAGTATGAAATCCAGGTCTTTTTGTTGGTTGAGGTCAGCAACAGTTCTGCGTAAATCCTCCTCACCTGTACTGGAACCTACATGGGTATCTGTCACATATGCATATTTAAAGCTTTGGGCTGAGGCCGGGATAATGAATAGTAGAAGGAGGATGAAGGAGAGGTAGATGGGAGTCTTAAGTTGGTAGGTTTTCATTTGTATGTTTTTTATCTGTAATATGGTGTTAAGAACATATTCATCGCTTGCACGAGGCATCAGCAGATGATACTTTCATAGCTGTAAATATGCATTTAAAAAATTTTCGAAGACATTAATATGAATAAATTATTTATCATCTTTGCTAGAATGAAATGCTCTTACATCCATTTCTTAACGTCATATGTCATCAACTCCGGTCACCAACAGCGCTTTTGTTTTTAAAATTAATCCTGATCTTTCACAAATAGATTGGCCATATGTATGTGAGTTATTTGATAAAGTAAACTGGCGCACCCGTTTGCCAGAAGAAATTGAAAAAGCATTTAAATCTAGTACCTGGGCTATATTTGTTTTTCAGGATGAGCAATTGATTGCCTTTGGGCGTACGATAGATGATGGTCGTTATTATGCCATGTTAGGCGATATTGTAGTTGATCCTGATTTCCAGGGTAGGGGCTTGGGTAAAAAAATCGTCAGTCAGTTAAATGGACTTTTAGATAATTACCATTTCGTCACCCTCACCGCTGCACCTGGAAAGGATGCTTTTTACAAAAGCATGGGCTGGAAGAAACAATCTACGGCCTACATATGGCCACAAGGCCCAAAACAACTGCGCCAGCATACCGAAGTTGAGGAGTAAATAGGTCAATGCTAAGATCATATAGTAATTTGGAGAAATGTTACATGAAAGCAGGTGCACGTATTCCTATATTTGGAATTCGCAATGCTAACCAAATGTAATGTAGCCTAGAGTTTTTAGGCTTAATAACCTAAATCACTGTATGAGAATTAGTCGAATTTTTATATTCCTGGTATTTTTATGGCCATTTTTTTCAAGCGCCGCTTTAGTAGAACTACCTGTTAAATATACAATTGTAATTCCCGATGGGGCACATCAAAGACTTAAATTTGGTGCTGAAAGGCTTTCTAAAGCCCTAAGCCAATTAGGATATGCCCCTAAGATACTAGAGGGTAACGTGCTGCCTCGAAGCAGAAACATAATTGTGATTGCCAATGCCAAAGATCACATTGTGGCAAAGGCAGGTCTGGCTGAGCAGGTAAAACGTGACAGCATTCTTTTAGAGAAAGAAGCATTCTCAATTTTTTATAATCAAGCAAACCAATTAATGATTATAGGTTCTGATCCTTCAGGCGCCTTATATGGTTGCATGGAATTGCTGGAACAAATAAAGCTACAGGGGGCACTCCCTAAAGAAATAGCGATCACTGATCACCCTGAAATGGTGCTGCGAGGAACCTGCATAGGCCTGCAAAAGCCAGATTATCTTCCTGGACGTGATGTTTATGAGTATCCTTATACACCAGAATCCTTTCCCTGGTTTTATGATAAAGCACTGTGGTTAAATTACCTTGATTCCATGGTGGAAAATCGATACAACTCCCTCTATCTATGGAATGGACATCCTTTTTCATCTTTGGTAAGGTTAGCTGACTATCCTTATGCAGTGGAGGTTGATGAGGAAACTTTCAAAAAGAATGAGGAGATGTTCCGGTTTTTAACCGCTGAGGCAGATAAGCGGGGGATATGGGTCATTCAAATGTTCTACAATATTATCATTCCCAAGCCCTTTGCTGAACGTCATCATTTAAAAACACAAGACAGAAACAGGCCTATCATCCCTTTGATTGCTGATTATACCCGTAAGTCTATTGCTGCTTTTGTAGAGAAGTATCCTAATGTAGGTCTGCTGATAACTTTAGGCGAAGCGATGGAAGGTGCAGGTCAGGATGATGTAGACTGGTTTACCCAAACCATCATACCAGGTGTTAAAGATGGCCTTAAGGCTTCAGGTATCACCACAGAACCTCCACTTGTTTTACGTGCGCACGATACCGATGCACCAAGGGTGATGAAGGCTGCATTGCCAATGTATAAGAATCTTTATACTATGGCTAAATATAATGGGGAGGCACTCACTACTTATACCCCGAGGGGCAGCTGGGCAGAGCTCCACAGAAGCCTCAGTAAAAGCGGCACTGTTCATATCGAAAATGTACACATATTGGCTAACCTTGAACCTTTTCGTTATGGTTCAGCAGATTTTATACAGAAATCTGTAAAGGCTATGCATGAGGTATATGGGGCAAATGGCTTGCATTTGTATCCTCAGGCATCCTATTGGGACTGGCCTTATACGGCTGATAACGCAGAAGGACGTTTATTACAAATTAACCGTGATTGGATTTGGTATAAAGCCTGGGCCCGTTATTCCTGGAAGGCAAATCGGGAAAGGCCTAAGGAAATTGACTACTGGGGAACTTTACTAGCCGACAAGTTTGGTACAGATCTATCTGCCGGAAAAGCAATCCTTAACGCTTATGAAGAATCTGGAGAAATCTCGCCAAAGTTGCTCAGGCGCTATGGCATAACAGATGGAAACAGGCAAACCCTTACACTGGGCATGCTGATGACACAGTTGATTAATCCATTTCGCTATGGCTTATTTACTATGCTTTATGAATCTGAAGCTCCGGAAGGGGAGATGATCATCGAGTACGCAGAAAAAGAATGGAAAAAACAAGGTCATATTGGAGAAACACCTCTGCAGATCACTGAGGAAGTTATTGCTCACGGAAATAAAGCAGTGGCTTCCATTAACCTGGCTGCTGCATCGGTCACTAAAGATCAGGAAGAGTTCAGGAGGTTGAAAAATGACATGTATTGCTACGATGCCATGGCTAATTCCTATGCTGATAAAGTAAAAGCAGCGCTGTGGGTGTTAAGGTATAAATATTCTAATGATATCGCTGATTTAGAAAAGGCTATTCCTTTTCTACAGCGTAGCCTGCAGCACTATACAAAATTAGTGAAACTGACAGAAAATGATTACCGCTATGCCAACAGCATGCAAACTAAACAGCGTAAAATTCCAATGCGTGGTGTAGATAAAACCTATATCACCTGGAAAGAAATGTTGCCTGTCTACACGCTCGAACTTCAGCATTTTCAAAAGAGTATTGACTCACTTAAAGCCGCCGGAACGCAGCTTGCGGCCAAATTAGCTCCTTTTAAAACGGCAGAGGTACAGATTCATTCTAGTTTTGATGGCTATTATACGTTGGGAAAACAGGCTACTGTGTTTACAGATACCGTTAGTGCTATTCAAGAAATTACAGATCAGTTGCTAGGGTTAAAAGGACTAAAGTTCTCCAGAAACAAACAGGTGAAGGAAGGTAATACACTGAAATTTACAGCCAAAACACCTGTAAAATTATTGATAGGCTTCATCAATCAGAAAAACCCGGACTATCTTGCTGCACCACAGTTAGAAACTGATGCCAGTGCCAATAATTATGGGCAGGCAGAAATAAAGATTGCTAATGCCATCATCTGGAATGGAATGCCTGTAAATGTGCATGCTTATTCTTTTGACAAGGGTACCCATACCTTAAACCTTGGGAAGGGTATCTGTATGGTTCTAGGTTTTATTGACGACCTACAAGTGATGCGAATTTATAATGCTGGCCTTGATGGTCATGGAAAAGATATTGATTGGTTATTTGAATAAGGACAATGAAAGTAAACATTTTAAAAATAACAGTCGCTTTGCTGCTGTCAACAACAGCTTTGTACGCACAAGATCAAGCGCAGGGAAAACAGAAACTTAAACAATATGTTGTACACTTTAATTCTTTGGATCATGAAGCTGTAAAGAATGTTGTGCCAAATGCACAAGCTTACGAATGGCTGTCAGAAAACATTCCTTTGCTGGAATGCCCAGATGAGGTCATTGAAAAAAACTATTATTTCCGCTGGTGGTCTTTTCGTAAGCACTTAGTTAAAACGCCCGAAGGCCATATCTTTACCGAATTTATAGAACCTGTGAAACATGCCGGAAAATATAATTCCATAAGCTGTGCATTGGGGCATCATATCTATGAAGGCCGGTGGCTCAAAAACAAAACCTATTTACAGGAGTATATCAACTTCTGGCTTTATCATGCAGATAGCGGACAAACAAAGCCACGTTTTCACCAGTTTAGCAGCTGGGTTGATGATGCCGTCTACCAAAATTACCTCGTTAACCCCGATGTCGCTTATTTGAAAAGTATTGTGCCAGCGCTAGCGGCAGATTACGGGAAATGGGAAAATGAAAGGCAGGTAAAGTCTGGTCTTTTTTGGCAATACGATGTGAAAGATGGTATGGAAGAATCCGTAAGTGGATCCAGAAAAGACCAGAATAGACGCCCTACCATTAACAGTTATATGTATGGAAATGCTAAGGCTCTGGTCAATATAGCAGGCATCATCAAAAATGATACGCTTAAGCAGAGATTCAAATTGAAAGAAGATCAGCTGAAGAAGTTGGTCATCGACAGCTTGTGGGATCAGTCGGCCTATTTCTTTAAAACAAAACATCAAAAGGGTGAGTTATCGGATGCCCGCGAAGCCATTGGATTTATCCCCTGGAATTTTAACTTGCCTGAAGATAACAAATTGTATGCTAAAGCCTGGGATCAACTATTAGATACTGCTGGTTTTAAGGCTCCATGGGGGCTCACCACTGCAGAGAGAAGAACTCCTACCTTTAGAACCAGAGGCTCTGGTCATAGTTGTGAATGGGATGGTGCCTTATGGCCTTTTGCCAGCTCACAAACGTTAAAAGGACTCTCTAACTTATTGGTGAATTACAAAAATCACGGAAAGATGACAGCGGGTATTTTTTATGAGGAACTGCATCAATATGCACTTTCTCATCAAAAAAACGGTGAGTCTTATATTGGTGAATACCAGGATGAGAAAACCGGAGAATGGTTAAAAGGCGATAACCCAAGAAGTAGTTTTTATAACCACTCTACCTTCAATGATTTGGTTATTAACGACTTAATAGGGGTTAAACCTCGATTAGATAACGTATTTGAAATCTATCCGCTGATACCCAATGGTAAATGGGATTGGTTCCTTCTGGATCAACTTTCTTACCATGGCAAAATGATCACCATCCGTTGGGACAAAACCGGAAAGAAATACAACAAAGGTAAAGGTTTACGCATTTATGCTGATGGCAAAGAGATTTACCAGGGGCAAAAGCTTAAACCTGTAAAAGTGCCTTTTAATTAATCAACCGAACCTTATCATATTCAACACCAATGAAATTTCACAGCCTGACTAAGACGTTAATCATCAGTTTCTTGCTGATGTCGCTTTCTATCGCCGCCATTGCACAACCTTATTATAACGTAATGAAATATGGTGCTAAAAATGACAGCAGTAAACTAGCCACAAAAGCCATTAATGATGCCATTTTAGCCGCATCAAAAAAAGGTGGTGGTACTGTTTATTTCCCTGCCGGAAAATACCTGACAGGCTCCATTCATTTAAAAAGTAACATTACCTTATTTATAGATGCGGGTGCAGAACTTCATTTTAGTGATGATTTTGACCAGTACCTGCCGATGGTAAAAAGCAGGTATGAAGGTGTTGATGTAACTAGTTTTTCTCCATTGTTTTATGCTTATGAAGCGGAAAATATTTCCATCACCGGAAGAGGCATTATAGATGGGCATGGTAAAAAGTGGTGGGATTTTGTTGAGGGCTATAAAGAAGGGCAGCCGCGCTCTAAATGGCAAACTATTTTTGATGGCCTTAACAAGGATATCCTGTTGCCAGATGATCCTAAACAAATGAAACGTGGTTTTTTAAGGCCTCCTTTTATCCAGTTCATGTATTGCAAAAATATCCTGATTGAAGGCATCACCATTCGTAATTCCCCATTCTGGACCATAAATCCTGAGTTTTGTGATAATGTAACCATCAATGCGGTATCTATTTTCAACCCGCACTCCCCAAACACAGATGGTATCAACCCAGAATCTTGCAGTAATGTCCGGATTTCTAACAGCCATATCAGTGTAGGTGATGATTGTATTACCATTAAGTCGGGAAAAGATGCCCCAGGCAGAAAAATGGCCAGGCCGGCAGAAAACTATACCATCACCAATTGTACGATGTTATCAGGACATGGCGGTGTGGTAATTGGCAGCGAAATGTCAGGTGATGTGAGAAAAATCACCATTTCTAACTGCATTTTTGATGGCACAGACCGTGGCATCCGTATCAAGTCGGCACGTGGACGTGGTGGAATTGTAGAAGACATCAGGGTCGATAACATCATCATGAAAAATATTGGTCAGCAGGCAATTGTTTTAGACTTGCAATATGCCAAGACCGAAAAAGAGCCGATTTCAGAACGTACCCCACGATTTAGAAATATACATTTTAGCAATATCACAGGCCAGGTTAACCAGGCAGCTTATCTTAATGGGCTGGAAGAATTACCTATTGAAAACATCACTTTTAATGACATCAATCTCGACGCCAAAACAGGTTTTACCGTTTTAAATGCCAAGAGAATAGCCTTTCATAATGTTGAAGTGAATACGCAAATTGGGCCTTCTATAAAAGCTGGCCACGTCAGCCATTTAGTTATTGACGGCCTTCAAAATTTCACTCCTCTGGCTAATACTCCTGTGATCGAACTGAACAATGTTAAAGATGCTTTTATATACAATAGTTTCCCTGTTGCTGGTACAAATACATTTATTAACATTAGCGGCGAAGAAACTAAAAATATCAGCCTGGGAAATAATAATTTCAGAAATGTCAAAACTGCTGTTGCTCAATCTCCAGAAGTAAAAGAATTAGTGCAGGCAATTCCAGCAAACTAGTCCATCTTGTTAATTAAGGATAATGAATAATAATTTACCAAGTGTTATATTTATAAAGTCAGTTATAATTGTTGCCGCCTTCTTATTAATAGCGAACAATAGCCTTCATGCACAAAAGTACCAGCTTTGGTATAATCAACCTGCGGTTAACTGGACTGATGCCTTGCCCATCGGTAATGGCCGTTTAGGGGCTATGATTTTTGCTGGAGTTGATCAGGAGCATATCCAGTTTAATGAAGAAACATTGTGGACGGGAAAACCCCGTAATTACAACCATAAAGGGGCAGCCACTTACTTGCCAGCAATCCGGAGCTTATTATTTGAAGGTAAACAAAAGGAGGCAGAAGAATTGGCTGGTGCGAAATTTATGGGCTTACAGAGTATCCCTGGTGACCGGCAGGAATGGGTAAAGCGCATGCTTTCTAGTGCAACCATCAAGGGGAATCCAGCATTGGAATCCTATAATGATGAGTCATGGAAATCCATTCAGGTGCCTTCCTATGAAGGTTGGGAAACCGTTGGCCTTGCTAACTTAGATGGGGCAGTGTGGCTCAGAACAACCTTTGACGTAAAAGTGAGTTGGCTAACAAAAGACCTTGTGTTAGATTTAAACCGCATCCGCGATCAGGATTTCACCTACGTAAACGGAAAACTTGTCGGTAATACAGATGGAACAGCAGCGAGGAAATATATTATTCCTGCTAAGCTCCTTAAAAAAGGGAAAAACACAATTTCCATCCTGGTACTTAATTATTTCGATAAAGGCGGCATTGCTGGCTATAAGGATACTAGCCGAGCTATTGGAATTTACCCTGTAGGTGAAACCGTGGCCAATGGAATCTCCTTGGTCAAAGCCTGGAAGTATAAAATTCAGGATAATGATCCTCCAGCAGCCGCTCAATTTCAGGCAAGCTATCAGCCCTTTGGCGACCTCTTTTTAAAGTTTAAACACAATCCTGAGGAGGTAAAAAACTACAAAAGATCATTAGACCTTCAAACTGCAGTTTCCAGCACTTCTTATGCTGTAAATGGGGTTAAATATGTACGCGAATATTTCGCCAGTCAGCCGCACCAGGCAATGGTTACTCATCTTTCTGCAGACCGTAAAGGAAGCATCAGTTTTGAAGCTATATTATCAAGTCCTCATCAAAAAAGTATTTTAAAGAGAATTGACGATCATACCATTGCGATCAGTGTTCAAGTAAAAGATGGTGCTTTAAAAGGAGATAGCCAATTAAGGGCAATTCTTAAAAACGGCAAAATTAGTGTCGACAACAACAAAATCAGCATTACCAATGCAGATGAGGTAACGCTTTACCTTACTGCAGGTACAAACTTTAAGAATGACAATGACGTCAGTGTAGATCCTGCTGACATTTGCAATAAAGCTTTAAAAAAGTTAAACAAAGTAGCTTACCAACAAATAAAGCAAGAGCACATCAGCGAATACCAATCGTATTATAAAACTTTTGAAATAGATTTTGGAAAGGATGATCATGCTCATTTACCTACCGATATACGCCTTGATCGATTTGCTCATTCAAAAGATCCATCCTTTGTTGCGCTTTACCTGCAATATGGACGATACCTTTTAATTTCAAGCTCAAGACCCGGTACGCAACCCGCGAATTTACAAGGCATCTGGAATGATTTACTCACGCCTTCATGGGGTAGTAAATATACCACCAACATCAACCTTGAAATGAATTACTGGCCTGCAGACGTGCTTAACCTTTCTGCTATGAATGAGCCTTTATTTAAAAAGATCGAGGCATTATCTCTTCAAGGAAGCCAAACTGCTAAAACACATTATAATGCCAATGGCTGGGTACTTCATCACAATACAGATCTTTGGAATGCTACGGCACCCATTAATGCGGCCAACCATGGCATATGGGTTGGTGGTGGAGGCTGGTTAAGTCAGCACCTGTGGGAACATTATCTATTTACGCAGGATAGAGATTTCCTGAAAAATGAAGGTTATCCTTTAATGAAGAAAGCAGCAGAATTTTATGTAGATTTTCTGGTTAAAGATCCTAAAACAGGCTGGTTAATCAGCACGCCAGGCAACTCCCCAGAAAATGGTGGTTTGGTTGCTGGCGCTACCATGGACCACCAGATCATTAGAACGCTGTTCAAAAACTGTATTGCTGCAGCTGATCTGCTGGGTATTGACCAATCTTTTAAAGATATGCTTCTAGAAAAAGTGAAAAGAATTGCCCCTAATCAGATAGGTAAATATGGTCAGCTCCAGGAGTGGCTGCAAGATCTAGATGATACCACCAATAAACATAGGCATGTATCTCACTTATGGGGTGTACACCCTGGTAATGATATCACATGGGAACACCCTGAAATGATGAAGGCCGCTAGACAGTCTTTAATCTACCGTGGCGATGAAGGTACAGGCTGGAGTCTGGCATGGAAAATTAATTTCTGGGCAAGATTTAAAGAAGGCGATCACGCCATGAAAATGATCAGGATGTTAATCAGTCCTGTAGCAAAGGGTGGCGGTGCCTACCTTAATCTTTTTGATGCTCATCCACCTTTTCAGATTGATGGTAATTTTGGTGCTGCAGCAGGCATAGCAGAAATGATAGTGCAAAGTCATAGCAACCATATTGAAATCCTGCCTTCTTTACCTACAGCTCTTCCTTTTGGAAAGGTTAAAGGTATTGCTGCCCGTGGTGGCTTTGTGCTTAATATAAATTGGGACAAAGGGAAATTGGTAACACTTGATGTATTATCACGTGCTGGGGAAACATGTAACTTGCTTTATAATGGGCAAAAAATAACCTTTAAAACCGAAAAGGGACAGACTTATAGGTTCAATGGAAATTTAGAACGTAATGATTAAAAAGATAACCTTATTAGCATTGGTATGTGTTCTTTTCTTGACTCAGCTGAGTGCTCAGGAAGTAACACGGAAAAGCATATCACTGAATGAAAGTTGGCAAAGCATAGCTGCCGAAACTATAGATGCGCATCAGGGTTTTGAAGGCATTGCCTATAATGACAAAAGCTGGAAGAAGGTAAACGTTCCCCATAATTGGGATCAATATGAAGGTTACCGCCGAATGATTCATGGCAACCTCCACGGTTATGCCTGGTACCGTAAAACATTCTCAACTTCTGAAAAGCCGCAAGGCAAACGGTTTTTTCTTTATTTTGAAGGGGTAGGCTCTTATGCAACTATTTGGCTGAATGGTAAAAAAGTGGGTTTTCATGCCGGCGGAAGAACTACCTTTACCTTAGATATCACTGATCACATTAAATTAAACAAACAGCCTAATATCTTAGCTGTGCGTGCAGATCATCCTGCAAATATTCAGGATCTGCCATGGGTAGATGGTGGCTGTTCTACAGAGCGTGGGTTTTCTGAAGGCTCACAGCCCATGGGCATCTTCCGACCTGTACATTTGGTCATCACCAATGAGGTAAGAATTGAACCTTTTGGTCTTCATGTATGGAACGACAATAAAATCTCAGTAAAGGCGGCCCGTTTACAAATGGAAACGACTTTTAAAAACTACAGTAAGCAAATGAAAAACATTACTGTAGTCAACCAGCTGATCAATCGCGATGGTCAAAAAATTCACGAAGTAAGTAGTCAACTTAAGGTAACCGCAGGACAAACTGTTAAAATTCCTCAACAGACCAGTACTTTAAAAAATCCCCGGTTATGGTCATTAGAGGATCCTTATTTATACCAGGTAAAAACGCTTCTTTTAGAAAAGGGGAAAGTAATCGACGAATTGAGTACGCCTTATGGCATCCGATGGATCAGCTGGCCCATAGGCCAATCAGAAAACGACAAACAATTCCTGTTAAATGGCAAACCTGTTTTTATCAATGGAATTGCAGAATACGAACATCTTTTAGGGCAAAGTCATGCTTTTAGTGCTGAGCAAATCAAAACGCGTGTCAAACTTATTAAAGCGGGTGGCTTTAATGCCTTTCGTGATGCTCATCAGCCTCATAACCTGGCTTACCAAACCTATTGGGACAATTTAGGAATCCTTTCATGGACACAAATGGCAGCGCATATCTGGTACGATACGCCTGCTTTCAGAGATAACTTTAAATCCTTACTTAAAGACTGGGTCATTGAGCGTCGAAACAGTCCTTCTGTTGTTTTATGGGGACTAGAAAATGAAAGCACCTTGCCAGAAGAATTTGCCAGGGAATGCACGGAGCTGATCCGCCAGCTTGATCCAACGGCATCATCACAACGTAAAGTCACCACCTGTAACGGGGGCAAAGGAACTGATTGGGATGTTCCTCAAAACTGGACAGGAACTTATGGTGGCAATCCATTAACTTATGCTGATGATATTCAGCGGCAGGTATTAATAGGTGAATATGGTGCCTGGAGAACATTGGACTTGCATACCGAAGGTGGGTTTATTCAAAATGGCAGCAGCAGCGAAAACAACATGACCCAGCTGATGGAAACGAAGGTGCGGCTGGCAGAATCAGTAAAGGATAAAACCGCAGGCCATTTTTTCTGGCTTTTTAATTCTCATGATAACCCAGGTAGAGTTCAGGGTGGCGAGGGGCTGAGGGAATTAGACCGGGTAGGCCCCGTCAATTACAAAGGTTTGTTTACCCCATGGGAAGAACCCGCTGATGTATTTTACATGTTCCGTTCAAATTATGCACCCAAGGAAACGGAACCTATGTTGTATTTGGTTTCTCATACCTGGGCAAACAGGTGGTTGGCGCCGGGTTTGAAAGACAGCATTACCGTCTATTCCAATTGTGATGAAGTTGAACTCTTTAACGATGTAAGTAAATCCTCATTGGGCAAAAGAACGCGTAATGGTATCGGTACTCATTTTCAATGGGATGGCGTCGATATCAGATATAACGTTTTATATGCAGTGGGTTATGTCAATGGAAAAGCAGTCGCAAAAGACTATATTGTTTTAAATAACCTGCCTCAATCCCCAAATTTCAATGCTTTTCATGCAGATGCAACAAACCTTACAGCGGCAGTAAAAAACTATCACTATGTATACAGGTTAAACTGTGGTGGACCAGACTATGTAGATGAAAATGGAGCCTTATGGTCGGCAGACCGTCAGTTAAGCAGTCCCCAGCATTTTGGTTCCACCTCCTGGACTGCTGCCTTCCCCGGTGTGCCGTCATTTTTTGCCAGTCAGCGGCGAACCAGTGATCCTATCAAAGGTACAAGGGACTGGACGTTATTTCAAACTTTCAGGTATGGTCGTGATCAATTAGCTTTTCATTTTCCAGTGCCTGATGGGGACTATCAAGTGGAACTTTATTTCAATGAACCCTGGTTAGGTACAGGTGGTGGAATGGATGCAACAGGCATGCGTTTATTTGATGTAGCCATCAATGGTGAAACCCTTATCAAAGATTTGGATATTTGGAAAGAGGCCGGACATGATGGTGCTTTAAAGAAAACCATTAAAGCTCAGGTAAAAGGCGGACAGCTGGTCATTTCTTTTCCCCAGGTAAAATCTGGTCAGGCCTTAATTTCTGCTATTGCCATTGCCAGTTTAAAGCAGCACATAAAGCCTGCGCCAGCAAGCAAGGGCATTGCTTCAAC
>NZ_JAZQPU010000306.1:0-2297 GCF_045628745.1 Pedobacter sp. | reverse complement strand
GAATTTTCTCGTAAAATTACATGGACTAAGCAGTGAGGAGAGGAGGAGAAAACTGACCATAACTGTGTTTAATCAATATCATCAGCTAAATCCAGACAGTATAAATTTAGGAGATCAATACACTGATCAAGTTCTTCAGTTAATCATAAAGAGCGGATTGTTTGAAGACTATTATGCCTTTTTCAGGCCGCTGCATTATAACAACAGCTACAATGAATTATTAATAGGTTCACTCCTTGAAATAGGCAATGTGGCGCTAGCTGAAAAGTTTAGTCTGGAGCAAATAGAGGAATACCAGCAGTAGACACCATTTTATGAGGTCCTTATCCAACTAAGAATTGCAACATTCAATTAAGAATACGACTCTCTGTTAATGATTCTGATAAAAACCATTTATACCACCCTTTTTTACTTGTTGATTTATGAAAACTTAAACGACTTTTAAAGATTGACTATCAATCATCTCGACTTGTTTTCCCATCTTTTTTTGTATCACTGAAAAATGATGCTCTTCCTCTGGACTAATCAAAGAAATTGCTTCACCTGTGGCTTCAGCACGACCGGTCCTTCCAATACGGTGGATATAATCCTTAGGAGATCTCGGTAAATCGTAATTGATGACATAGGGGAGGAAATCTATATCGATTCCACGCGACAATAAATCGGTAGCCACTAACACCCTCAATTTGTTTGATTTGAAAAGGCGCATTGCTTCAGTTCGTGCACCCTGGCTTTTTTTACTATGAATTGCCCTGGCGTCGATATTGTTTTTGCCCAGTTTGTTGACAATAGCATCCGCCTGATAAACAGAAGAGGCAAAGACCAATACCTGTTTCATGTCATGTTGTTTGATGAGGTAACGCAGTAGGGGACCTTTTTTGTCATCTGTTACCTTGTAAGCCACTTGTGTAATGGTATCAAAAGTACCAGGTTCCTCTGCTATTTGAATCACCTCAGGATCTTGCAGCAGCAATTGGTTAATCAGCTTAATGTCTTTACTTAGCGTTGCAGAAAACAAAAGGTTTTGTCGCTTTACAGGCAAAAGGGCAATAATTTTGTCCATTTCCTCTTTGAAGCCCAAATTCAGCATTTTGTCTGCCTCATCTAATACAAGTGTATCAATGCCAGATAAATGAACAGCATTGGCTTCAACTAATTCTAATAACCTTCCTGGAGTTGCTACCAATACATTAACACCTTGTAAGGCCATCATCTGGGGGTTAATAGAAACACCACCAAATACGGCCATACATTTAATCGTTTGTGGAAGCGCCTGGCTAAAAAGCTGGAAAACTTCGATCACCTGTATCGCCAATTCCCTGGTTGGCACCACTACTAGCACTTTAACATGCCTGTTTTTTACTATTACAGTTTGCTGTAAGTTTGTTAAAATTGGTAATACATAACCTGCGGTTTTTCCAGATCCTGTTTTGGCAATCCCTAATACGTCTTTTTGATTCAAAATTGCAGGGATTGCTGCTTGCTGTATTGGAGTAGGTGCTGTAAAGTTCTGTTCAGCTAAAACTTTTAATAAAGCAGGAGACAAACCTAAAGATGAAAAGGGCATATGTATTTATTAATCGTGTTCAATGGTAGGTAAAATGCAAAGATAGGCAATCTGCCCTTAAAAATTCTTATCTGAACTGTTCAGGTTTTTGTTTTTTGGCTGCAGATTCAGTAATGATGTTTATTCTCTTCTGCCTTGTCTCCAATTTTTTGGCCTGCACAAGCCAGTGTAGCATTTGCTTCTTTACAGACTTACTTAAATTCATAAAGAATTCTTTTGAGCCAGGATGGATATTGAATTCCTTTTCAAGGTCGTCTGGAATAACAAGTTCTTCAACATCGTCCAATATATTCCAGGAACCATTTTGTTTCGCCTTTTCAATACTTTCACAACCTGCCTTCGTCATTAAACCTTGTTCAATAAGCTGCTCCACCTTTAATTTATTAATCTTTGACCAGCCACTGTTCGGTTTCCTTTGGCAGAAAAATTGAAGGTATTTTTCATCGTCTAAAGGTTTAGCCTTGCTGTCTATCCAGCCAAAGCACAGGGCTTCATCCACTGCCTGTGTCCAGGTTAGTGTAGGGTTATTCGCTTTTTTTTTAGAATAAATAAGCCAAACAGATTGTTTTGAACTATGATTTTCGAGTAACCATTGTCTCCATTCTTGTTGGCTTGCCGGGCAAAAAGTTTCAGGTTCAATTTTATGCATTACTTTGTTTTTCAATGCTATTACGATTAAACTTACAATCAAAATGCCTGTCAAATGGCAACTAAAAAGCCTAGGCCTTTA
>NZ_JAZQPU010000305.1:0-6634 GCF_045628745.1 Pedobacter sp. | reverse complement strand
GCTGCTTCTCTATCACAAGAAGCAGCCTTATTAATTTTAATTCGAGCTATATAGCTGGGTCAGGGGGAGTGTTAGGGTTATTTACACGCTCCTGATCTGGGTAAGGATAAAAATTCCGGTTGCGCTCCACCAGGTTTGTCGGCGAAAACGGTCGGTTAAAACGTCTGGAATCTTCCAGTCTTTGTCCGCTGAGGTATAACTCTGCAGAACGTTGTTTATAAACTTCTACTAACAAAGCTGGCTGTGTTACCGCCCCACTATATGCAGGGAGACCGGCATTTACTCCAAAAGGATCTCCTGATGTTTGAGTTCTCACCAGGTTAATCTCTGTCAGTGCGGCGTTGATATCTCCATTACTCCGCAGCAGCGCTTCTGCTTTGATCAGCTTCATTTCATCTGGCAGGTACACAGGAATCATGGATGCCTGACTGCCGCCAAAACCGCCGATGGTGCGGGTGGTTGTAGTTCCTGAAGTGGTGGTGTTGATGTAAAAAGCCTGTCTTCTGTCGCCGGCCTCAAACAACTCTGCCGGTAAACCAAAAGCTGCACGTGGCGAATAGTAACGTAAGTTGGCAGAGGTATTCCAGATGGGGTTTACACTTTGGGCATTGTATTCAAAAGCACTTGCACTGGCAGGATCTACCAAATTAGCATTGCTTAAAGCAGCAGCGTAATTACCTGCATAAAGGTTATAACGCGCGTTAAAAGCATATAAAATGTTTTTTAAGTCGAAACGCGGACCAGCAATCAAGGTATTAAAGTCGGGGGTGAGTGGCGTAGTGGCCAGTCCTGCAATTGCTTCATCCAATAACCTGATGGCCTCAGCAAGCACCTGCTGCCGGGGTACGAAGGTTACTTTCTCTGTTTTGCTGGTCGACAGGTTAGCCTGTTCAAAGTTTGCGGCAAGCGTGCCCAGGGCAATGGCTTTAAAGAGCTTTGCATTAGCAAGGGTGCCAGAAAGTAAACCACCAGTGAGGGTAGTTACATTAGGTGCGTTATCGATCACATCCTGGCTCATGCTCATCAAACGCTGCATGTCTGACCATAAAGTTAAAATATTGCCATTGGCTGTAGGCAAGGCAGTGCCCCCAGCCTCTAATTCCAGCGTGTTGGTAAAAGTGGCTACCCCCTGAATTTCTCTTGCCGTAACAGCAGGATAGAAATAGGAGGAGGCAATGCCGTTGGTGGCATAAAATTGCCTCATGCCAATGCTCAGACCAATGATGCCCTCGCGGGTGGTTAAAACGTCTGCTTCATCAGGGGCATTGGGGTTAATGGTATCTAATTTACAACTGCCGGCACATAAAAGAAGGAGCATTAACAGGCAGGTTTTAAGAAGTTGATATAGCTTGTTCATGTTGTTGCGAATGATAAAGGTTAAAATGTTAAACTCAGGCCGGCAACGATCATTCTGGGAATGGGAACCTCCACAAAGTCAAATCCGCGGACGGCAGAACTCTGTCCGGCGGCATTGATCTCAGGGTCATAACCACTGTAGTCATCGAACGATAAAAGGTTACGCCCTGCAAGGCTAAACCTGATGCTGCCAGATTTTAAAAAAGCAGGTTTATAGTCGTAGGTAGCAGATATTTCTCGTAGTTTGACGTAAGAGCCATCTTCTATCCAGTTCTCAAAAATAGAGAATAATGCGGCAGATGTTCCTTTAGGCACCTCACCCCTTAACTCAGGCTCATAGCCCACCAATCCGCCGTAGAGGTCACGGTCGCCCACTCTTTTGGTAAAGTTAAATACATCACCACCAATAGAAGCGTCAAACTGAACGCGGAAAGTAAGGTGTTTACCAACCGTTACCTCGTTAATCAAAGAGCCGATCCAATCAGGATTAGGATCGCCAATTACTCGTCTCAAAGTAGCACCAACAGGCTGACCATTGGCATCGCGGCCTACTTTTTCTGTTTGTGGTAAACCTGTGGGCGTTAATAATAGAGAGCCATCAGCATTGCGGGCAAAATAAGTAGAATAAAAAGTTCCCAGGGGTTGTCCGTTAACCGCTGCCACCTGTCCAAAACCTCCGGCAAAAGTAAGCAGGCCTCCCGGAATGTCGTTGACCTGGTTTCTGTTCCTTGAATAGGTAGCGGTGATGTTCCAACGTAAGTTATCCCTTAAAATAGGCACACCACGCAGCAAGAGCTCAATACCTTTGTTGGTCATGGTACCCACATTGATAAACTGGCTTACATAACCTGTTGAAGGGGTTAAGTTGGCCAGGATAATCAGGTCTTTTACATCTTTCTTATAATAACTGAACTCCAGACTTAAGCGGTCGCTGAAAAAGCTCATGTCTGTACCGACCTCAAATTCCTGCTGGCGCTCGGGTTTAATCTCCGAATTACCGAGTAAAGTAGGCGAGTAAACTCCCGGTAAACCGGCAACGTTAACAGGCACATAAGAAGTGGTTTTGTCGTAGGCAGAAATGGCTGTTAAATTACCCGCCTGTCCATAAGAAGCACGGAGTTTAATGGTGGAAATGATAGAAGAGATCTTTGCATCTTTCCAGAAAGGCTCACTGGAAAGCACATAACTGCCACTCACTTTAGGGTAAAACTGTCCCCTGAATTCTTCACCAAATACCGAAGACACATCATACCTTGCTGCACCGGTTAAATAGATTTTGTTTAAGATGCCAAACGTCTGTTGGGCATAAGCACCCATAATGTTGATATCGCTCCGCAACTCTGTAGGCACCGCAACACCATTGTTAATGGTTTGACCAATGGGGCCTAAAAGTGTGGCTGTAATAGCTGTTTGGTACACCTTTTCACTCTGTGCAGTTGCACCAAAGCCTGAGGTAGACTCCAGCCAGTCGTTTATTTTAGTTTGGTAAGAAGCATTCAGGTCATTGTTGAGCAAATAGGTGGTGCGGTCAGCTCTCCGGGAGAAACCTGTATTATAAGAAGGTGTAGTATTACCCACCGGGATATAACCTGTACCTATTTGTGTGGAGTTATCATAACCAAAAATGTAATTGATGTTCAAACCCTTGATGGGGTTGGCGTTTAATTGAAAGTCGCCAATAAAGCGACTGGTCCGTTGCTTAAAATCAAAGCGGTTAATGGCTTCCAGAGGATTGGTTCTGGCAATGGCTGCTGAAAGTGGCGGGTAAACGCCCGTTACAGGGTCAGGGTAGGGGTTGATATAGTTATTACTGAAAATAAAGCCAGTCAATGCGCCATAGGCTTCTACCAAACCACCATTAGGTATTTCCTTACTGTTGCTGAGGATGTAATTAGCACCCAAAGACATTTTAAGCCAGTCGCTCAGTTTTTGATCTACCCTTACACGGCCGCCACCCCTGGTAAAGGCACTCTGGTCAATAATACCATTGTTTCTCAGGAAGTTGCCACTCATGTAATATTGTGTGCCGGCACTTCCTCCAGAAACAGAAATATTGTTATCTGTGCCAAGGGCAGTTCTGAAAATATCATCCTGAAGGTCATAACGGGTAACTGGCGTTTGCGTAAGGTCATCTGCAAGAAAATTATTAAAGCGGAAGCCATATTTATTCACTTCAAGTTTCTTTCTTAAGTCGCTCACGCGCAGTTGCGTAGAAACGGTAAAGGCAGGTTTTCCCTCGCGGCCTCTTTTAGTGAAAATCTGGACCACACCATTGCTGGCTCTTGAGCCATAGATGGCTGCTGCTGCGGCACCTTTAATGATCTCCATGCGCTCAATATCATTGGGGTTGATGTCTACCAGCCTGTTTTGAGAGTAGCCGCCTAAATCCAGCAGCTCTGCAGAACTGTTGTTGATAATTACCCCATCTACAATATATAAGGGATCGCCAGCACCGGCGACGGTACTTGTTCCGCGCAGCCTCACACTGATGCCACCGGCAGGGTTTCCGGAGTTCTGTGTAATCTGGGCACCAGATATTTTACCACTCAATGCCTGATCTACGGAAGTTGCGGCACTATTGGCAATATCACCGGCATTCACCGTGGAAATGGCATTACCCAGGGTTCTTCTGCTGGTGGCCACGGCAGTACCCGTTACCACCACCTCATTTAAACGAACTAAATCTTCGCCAATTTTGGCATCTGCGGTAATTTCCAGCTGCTCACCCAGCTGCAGGTTTTGCACGGTAGGCGAGAAACCCAGCGAACTAAAGGTAATAGTGTATCTTCCCGGGCTCAGCTGTACGGTCAGCTGGTAAGCACCCTGGTTATTGGTTACAGTGCCTGCGGTGGTATTGTTGATGCGAACGGTGGCACCGGGAATAAATTCATTCGTTCTTGCATCTCTTACAACACCCTTGATGCTATATGGACGGTTTTGGGCATAGAGGCCTCCTGTATAAAGTAGAATAGCAATAACCAGGAATAGCGCATGCCAGAGTGGTCGGTTGAGTAGCTGCTGTTTCATTTAATCTATATTATAGGGTGAATGTAAACTGCTGATGGTGAACTCCTTTCTTAAAGTTAAGGATTTGTAAATAACAATTTGTAGGTTTTTTTAGTAATGGGTAGGCAATTGTATAGCAAATCTTTCTTTTTATTTAAAAGACAATTTGCAGATATTTTATATGAGATGATTTTCTAACTTTAAACCATGATTTACCAGTCGACTTACCAGGCCGCAAAAATAGTTGCGCCAAAATTGGAAGCCATCTTCGCACAACATCTCCGGGAAGCACAAAAAAGTGGAGAAGAAGACCTGGCACCATTACCGCTGGCACATCTGGTGGAACACATTCTTGATGCCACCTTCTGGGCAAGTTTGCGCAGGGAAGAAGGGCATACCACTAAAATTTCTCTTGCTTTTGTATCTCCGGAGCAGGCTGGTAATCCACTGATGCTAAAATATAAGTTACCGTTAAATCCTACAACCCTAACGAAATTAGCGCCGGGCGTTGAACGTGCAGGTATCCACATTGGTATCTGGCATGATGGCGATGAGCTTTACGTATGGGGCACTACGATTATTATTCCCAATTACTGTTTTGTGCTGGATGTTTCTGAGCCTGGTTTGCTGGTCATCAAACACCGCAGAATTTATGGCTTTGGTAAATATACCAATGTAGCGGTGCTGAAAGGCGAGCAGATTAAGATTGTGGATACCACATCGCCACGATCGCACGACTGGCCCACCATGTTACTTACGTTATTGGATTTGATGGCCCCTTCTTACTGGAACGATTCAGTGAATGTGCTTATTCAAATTGCGGTTTCCATGCGTGCACATCAGCGCGGGGGCATTTTGCTAGTCGTGCCTTCAGCAAATAACAACTGGCTGCAATCTATCGTGAAACCAATTCTTTATGGGGTGCAGCCTTCTTTCGTCGGTTTATCGAAGTTATTGATTCAAGACCGCAAAGAGGCCAGCCAGATTTTCTGGCAAACGGCTTTAAAGCGTGAGGTAGATCATTTAGCAGGTTTAACGGCCGTTGATGGAGCAACAGTAGTCAACGATAAATACGAACTGCTGGCTTTCGGCGTAAAAATTGGTCGTGCCAAAGGTAAAGATGTATTAGAAGATATTTCTTTCAGTGAGCCCATTGTTGACGGTGGTGCCGTAGTGATGGCGGCGGCAAAAATTGGTGGCACCCGTCATCTTTCTGCTGCACAGTTTATCAACGATCAGAAAGATGCCATTGCACTGGTAGCCTCGCAAGATGGACATTTTACCATCTTCTCCTGGTCAGAAAAAAATAACTGCCTGCAGGGACATCGCATCGATACCTTATTGCTTTAAAAGCGGCTTGAGTTGAACTCGGGCTGCCAGCGCTGCGGTGGCCTATTTAAAAAGCGGTCGCAGAAAATGTAAAGCACAAGTGAGCTGGTTTTCTACGGTGCGCTTTGATATGCCCAGTCGCCGCGCAATGGCTTCATTAGTCATCAACGTTTTCCTGCTTAAAATAAAAATCTCCCGGCATCGCTTCGGCAAATGCTGTAAGGAATAATCCAGCGTGAGCTCCAGTTCCTTACAGCTCAATTTCTCCTCGCCTTCGTTTACACTTTTCGAGTGATGGTTAAGCTGTTCGTAATTAGCAATATAAAGAATATTTGTGGCTCTTTTTGCTTTCAGGTGTTTATATACGCTGTGCATGGCTATGGTATTCAGGTAACTTCTGATCGACTGAATATGATAATCATGCCTCTTTTGCCAGATGAGCAGAAATATATCATGCACAATTTCTGAAGAGACCTCTCCGTCTTTCAAATGATGAAATACAGTGTTGTAAAGGCCTGACCAATAACGATGATAAAAAGTATCAAATGCTTTGTTGACATCCAGTTTCATCGCCTCTAATAGTTCGGAGTCTGAGTAGTGGTTAAGTTCCATACAAAAGCTATAGTTGGTTATTCAATTTACTCAAATTTTGCATGGCACACAATTAAAAATTTTTATGTGTGTGCCTTCAAAAAAATGCCTCTATATAAAGACAACAATTCTGCGTTAACCAGGTATTTTATTCACCATCAATTCATACATCATGAGTCAACGATTACAAAATGCAATAAACAGTGCTCATGACAGCTTTATCATTTTTAAAAATCTAATTCTAAGCTAATGAAACCATTGATATTGATTTTATTCATCCTCACCTTTGTCGAGGTAAAAGCCTATCGCCAGCCAAAACCTGATGTATTTGTTGCTGTTTCTGGTGTGGTGA
>NZ_JAZQPU010000304.1:0-3969 GCF_045628745.1 Pedobacter sp. | reverse complement strand
GGTGATAGAAACTTTTAAAATTGAAGCTTATTCTCCTGACTCTTCAGCAGTGGTGATCAACGTAAAGAAAGTATTTGATGGAACAGAGAAAAGCTTTAACGACGTCTTTACCGATATAGGCTTGGGTACTTCTCCTAAAGCCTCGTTTTCTTCCATAGAACATATCAAAAGCTTCCCGCAGAATATTGTAGCCCGCAGTTTATTAAGCACCCGGGTTACTGAAGGTCAAAATAGCATTCCTATTAGCCTTACAGCAACAACAAACCTGCTTTTATTGCCGGAAAAGCCTATGACACCCAGATTTGCCGATAAAAGAGTAGGCTTATTCAGCACGCCACGCTGGTATTTTTCTGACGCACAGCATAAAATGGAAACCCGTGAATTGGTAACGCGCTGGAGAATGGAACCTAAAGCTGAAGATCGGGAACGCTACCTGAAAGGTGAGCTTGTAGAACCGGTAAAGCCTATCGTTTTTTATATTGACCCTGCAACGCCTGTACAATGGCGGAAACAAATTATTGCAGGGGTGCATGACTGGCAAAAAGCTTTTGAGGCTGCTGGTTTTAAGAATGCTATCGTTGCAAAAGAAGTGACTGATACGGCAGATTATGATGGTGATGATGTACGTTATTCTGAAATCACTTATGCGGCTTCTCCAAAGGCCAATGCCATGGGTCCCTCTGTTATTGACCCACGTAGTGGCGAAATACTGGAAGCAGATGTGGTCTGGTGGCACAATGTAATGTCGGCAGTTCAAACCTGGATGCGCGTGCAAACAGGTGTTATTGATGTAGATTCAAGGTCTAACAAGCTATCGGACGATAAAATGGGCCATGCCATTCGCTTTGTCTCCTCACATGAAATTGGTCATACGCTGGGTTTAAAGCATAACATGGGTGCTTCTGCAGCTTACCCTGTAGATTCTTTACGATCTCCATCCTTTACAAATAAAATGGGCGGTACGGCATCATCTATTATGGATTACGCGCGTTTTAATTATGTAGCACAACCAGAAGACAAGGTAACCAACATTACACCGCAGATAGGAATTTACGATAAATATGCCATTTCATGGGCCTACAGATGGTTGCCGGTTAATGACCCGCATCAGGAACTTGATACCCTTGGAAAATGGATTAAAATACATGGCAATGACCCTTTATATAGATATGGAGAACAACAAAATTCCATGAATATCATTGACCCAAGGTCGCAGTCGGAAGATTTAGGTGATGATGCTGTTAAAGCTAGCCGGTATGGTCTGGCCAATTTGAAAAGGATGATTCCTCAAATCTTGAATTGGTCAGCGCCTGCTGGTGAAGATTTCTATGAAGCGGGAAAACTCTATATGGCCGCTTTATACCAATGGCAAACTTATGCCACACAGGTAACCGCAAATGTTGGTGGTTATTACCTTGAAAATCCTGTAGGGGGGGATACGAAGAACAGCTATACGCCAGTGCCGGTGGCCATTCAGAAAAATGCTTTAGCCTATCTGAAAGAGCAGGTCTTTCATATGCCCGAATGGTTGTTCAATGAGCAATTGCTGGCTAAGACCTTTCCTATTAAAGACACACCATTTGGTCCCTATGAATATGGGCCTTATACGCTAAGAAGAGAATTTCAATATGGCCTGCTGTACAGTTTATTTCAGGATGACCGTTTGTTAAGGATGTTGGAAATGGAAGTAATGTATGGAGCGAAGAATGTATTTACTGCTACTGAATTATTTAAGGAAAGCAGAAGTGCTATTTTTCAGAACACCTTAAAAGGTAAAGCCCTTTCTATCACCGAGCGCATGTTACAGCAAAACTACATTGATGTTTTAATGGTGAGCACTGATAAAACCTTAGAGAAGATCACCAAAAAATCGTTAACACCGTCACCAGCTTTAAATGTGCCTGCTATTTGTAACCTGGGGGTGGATCAGGAAAAGGCAGTCTACTTGCCAGCGGTAGGCTTACGTAATATCTACGTTAACTCCATGGTGCGAACAGCAGATCTAGTAGCCACAAAACGTGGTGAGCTCTTGCAAATTCTTTCCATCCTGCAGAAAAACAGAAACCACCAAGATGTGGCAACCAGAAATCATTACCTCGATTTAATATTGAGAATCCGTCAGAGTCTTCAAATTAACTAATAAACTATATAAATATGAATAAACAACTACTTTTAATTTTACTTTTGTTTGGACTGAGTTTTTCAAGTTTCGGGCAGCAAAAAACCACTATCACCGGTAGGGTGCGGGGACCAGAAGGCTGGACCATTCCAGGGGCTTCTGTATATGTAGATAATTCTGCTATTGGCACTGTAACGGATAGTGTTGGTCAATTTACCCTTAAAGTTCCTGAGGATACCAAATTTATCAGGGTAAGCTATATGGGCTATAATGCGCTATTGGTAAATATCATTAACAAAAAGAATGTTGAAGTAACCTTAACCAGCAGTGATAACAACTTAGGTGAGGTGATCGTTAACGGATATACCAGCATTTCTAAGCGTAAAAATACTACGGCTGCCGCTGTTATAGACTATCAAAAGTTAAGACAAACGGGTGTGTCTGGTGTTGACCAGATGCTGGAAGGTCAGGTTGCCGGTGTATCGGTTGGCTCCTTAAACGGAGGTCCTTCAGCGGCACCAAAAATCCGCATTCGTGGTACGGTTTCTTTAAATGGCAACCAGGATCCTTTATGGGTATTAGATGGTATTCCATTAGAAGGAACAACGATGCCTAACTTATACGATAAAGATAATATCGATGAGTTGAGGAATCTGCCTATTGCAGGTTTAAATCCAGATGATATCGCCGATATCACCATCCTTAAAGATGCTGCGGCAACGGCAATTTACGGTGCCAGAGCATCAAATGGCGTTATTGTAATTACGACAAAAAAAGGTAAAAAAGGCCCTGTGTCCATTAGCTTCAATGCCAATACCTTTGTGGCATCAAAACCTGATCTGGGTAAATTGAACCTGATGAACGCCACGGAAAAAGTGGACTTTGAATTAGGTCTTGCTTCAAGAGCTGATTTAACTTACCGCGATAACCAGGGTGGTGTTACCCGTATTTTAAACCAGAATAACCAGCTGAACAATTTCAGACAGAATGGCTTTTCGGGCTTAAATTCAGCAACGCAGGATGCCATAAATGGCTTAAGACAAAATAATACCAACTGGAATGATGAATTGTACCAGACTGCCCTTAACCAACAATACAGTTTAAGTCTTTCTGGTGGTAATGATCAGGCTACTTATTATTTTTCTGGTGGTTATTATAATGAAAAGGGTTCTACGATAGGGACGGGTTTTGAGCGTTTTAACATGACTTTAAAGACGGATTTTAACTTGTCTAAAAAGCTGAGGGCTGGGGTAGCTATTTTTGCTTCCAAATCTGACCGAGAAAACTACCTTACAGAAGTTGATGCCTTTACCAGTCCTTCGAGATATTCCAGAAATGTAAACCCTTACCAAACGGTGAGAGATGCCAATGGAAACTTTGTATACGACCAGGATATTTTCGGTACCAGTAATTTATCTGGTGATGTTTATATTCCTTTCAACATCATCGAAGAGCGTCAAAATACACGCTATACCCTTGGCAACAAAAGCATAAAAAGTATAATTGATGCTGATTACCAGATCATCAAAAACCTTAAACTACACTCTGAATTTGGTTTGCAGTTTGAAGATACCGGAGTTGAAAAGTATGCCGGTGTAACTTCATATTTCGCCAGAAAAATGAAAGAAAGTACCAGGTATTACAATTCTACAAGTAAAAATTACGAATACTTTTTACCAGAAGGTGGCATCATTCAGAACCAACAAACTTCTTTATTCCAGTACAACTGGAAAACTTTATTGGAATACAAAAAAGTGTTCAATGAGAAGCATGAAATTGAAGCTTTGGCTGGGTCAGAATTCAGAAGAAATAACAATGAAAATATTTTTACCAAAGGTTTTGGCTTTAAT
>NZ_JAZQPU010000303.1:0-10225 GCF_045628745.1 Pedobacter sp. | reverse complement strand
TTACGAAAGTTACCCGGCTAACCCTAACGGTTCTGCTTACAATACAGCCATGATGTGTGATACTACAGGTAGACACCTGGTGATGATGCCACATATTGAACGTTCTATTTTCCAATGGAACTGGGCAAATTACCCAGCAGGTCGTCAGGATGAGGTAACACCATGGATTGCTGCTTTTGTAAATGCCAGAAAATGGTTAGAAGCTTAGTCAGCAATTTTTAAAATATAATATCCAAAAGCCTGTGCCCTTTACGAGGGGTACAGGCTTTTTTACGTCAGGCTAATTCATCTCTAACCCATCAGTTACTAATCACTAACTATTGGGCCTGATTGCAGAGGGAGTTGGTACCGGCTTTCTGGCGGATTTCCGCTAGCCTCCCGCTAGCAGCCCGGTAGGAAACCCGTAGCAAGCCCGGGTTAATGATTAGTTTATGGTTAGCAAAAAACAAGCTATTGGTAAGGTTATCTTTATTTGAAGTTTAAAGATTTAAGTGTTCAATACTTCAATCGGTGGATGGTTTAACACTTTCCTGCTGCTCAACATGCCGGTGATGACCACTAATAAACTGACGGTAGAAAAAAGGATGACTATAGGCCATAGCGGTGGAGTAAAACTACTCTCAAAACTATAAGCCGCTAATGCCCAGCTTGCACCAAGGGCCAGAATCATCCCTGCGCCAGCAGCAAGGGCACCTAAAAATAAGTATTCTATAGCAGTAATGCTTAATATTTGTTTCCTGCTGGCTCCTAAAGTGCGCAATAAAGCACTTTCCTGTAAGCGCTGACTTTGGCTAGTCAGCACGGCAGAAATGAGTACAATCCATCCCGTGGCCATGCTAAAGGCGGCCATAAACTGAATAACAAAGCCTATTTTAGACAATACCTCATCGAGTACTTTTAAAATAAGTTCCAGGTCTATCACCGAAACATTGGGGAAATTGCGTACAACATCTGCCTGGAAATCTGCCGACTTTTCACTGGAGGGCACCCTGGTCATCAACACATGAAACTGTGGTGCATCTTCGAGTACACCTCGCGGAAATACCACACGGAAATTGGTTTGCATGCGGCTCCAGTTTACAGACCTTAAGCTGCCTACCACCGTGGGCATCATCACACCTTGTACGTTGAAAACCACTTTATCTCCAACATCTACATTGATGCGGTGGGCATAATTTTCTTCCAGCGAGACATAAACAATGTCGTCCGGATTTTTAACCTCTCCAAACCAGGTGCCTTTTACAATTTTCTCGGCATCCGTTAGTTTATCCTGGAAAGTTACCCGGAGTTCCCCACGAAAAGCACGCTGGGCAGGCATCACGCTATCTTGTTTAGACATGGCGGCAGTATCGGCAGCAGTTTTACCATTGATCTCCTCAATTCTGACGGTAATGATGGGCACCTGGCTGATGACAGGAAGATCAAATTTTTTGGTGAGTGTGGCCACTTTTTCTTTCTGACTGCTCTGAATGTCAAAAAGTACCATGTTGGGTTGCGTCTCTCCCGATGATAAGGTAACCCTTTTCATCAGGATCCCCTGCACAAAAAATAAGGTACATATAAATGCCGTGGAGAGGCCAATGGCTACGGTAAGCATGACCGTTTGGTTATTTGGCCGGTACAAGTTAGCGAAGCCCTGCCGCCATAGATAGCCACCCACAAAAGGGATCAGCAAGCGCACAAGCCACATTAAAATGCCAGAAAGGGCATATAACAGCAGAAAGGCGATGGAGATGCTGGCAGAAAATACCAGCGCTTCCATCCAGTTGCGCATTTGGAAATAGGTGAACAGCACAACGAAGCCCAGGATGAGCAGGTACACCAGCCATTGTAAGAAATCTATTCTCCGTTGTGACCTTTCGAAAGATAACCTGAGTGCATTGAGCGGCGAAATGCGGCGGACACTGAGCAGGGAGGGAAGGGCAAAAAGAATGGAGATGATGACGCCTAAGATGATCCCCTGGGTGATGGCCGGCCAGGATACCTTCATGGTGATCTCCACGGGAATAAAATCTTTAAGAACCGCAGGCAATAAGTATTGAATTAAACTCCCTGCAGCAGCACCCAACACAGCCCCAATTAAACCGATAAAGAAAATCTGGATGAGGTAAATGATAAATGCTTCCCAGGCTTTAACACCCAGGCAACGCAAGGTGGCAATGGTGCCCATTTTCTCTTTGATGTAAACATGGATGGCACTACCTACACCAATGCAACCTAATAATAAGGCAATAAAACCTGCGAGGGCAAGAAAACGGTTCACATCTTTAAAGCTCCTGCCAGTATCTTCTTTACGCGAGGCTACGGTTTCTGTATCCATACCCAGCTTATCCAGCTCAGGCTGAATTTTCTTGAGTTTATAATTGATAGTTGAAGGTCTGTTAAAGCGGAAATAATACTTGTATTGCACCCGGCTTCCTATTTTGGTGAGCCCTGTTTCCTGCAGGTAGCTTAAGGGAATATAGACTACAGGGGCTACTGTAGAGGCTATGCCACTCTCGCCGGGGACTTTGTTAATGGCACCTTCAATGGCAAAATTAAGGGAGCCCACTTTAATGGAGTCGCCAATCTTTGCCCCATATTGTAAGAGTAGTGTTTGATCGACCAAGGCTCTCCTGCCAGTTCTAAAGGTTTGAGCCGCCTCCACAGGGGTGGTCTCAATGTTCCCATAAAATGGGTAATTGCCCTCCAGTGCCCTGATCTGCACCAGTCGGCTGGCCTCATTTTTAATAAAATAAAGCATAGAGGCAAAGCTTCTTTCACTTGCGCGCTCATCGCCAAGGGTATCAATCAGGCCTTTAGCCTTTTTGGGCAGCGCCTTGTGGTTGTCTAATATCAAATCTGCCCCGGTTAGGAGCTTCGCCTGGTTTTCAATGTCACGTTGCATATTATCGCGAAAAGAGTACACGGCCACCAGTGCCGCGATACCCAGGATGACTGCCGAAATAAAGAGAAAAAGACGTGATTTATGCCGGCGACTGTCGCGCCATGCCATTTTAAACAACCAGCCTATATTGACTGACCTTGTGGGTAGTAAATTTTCTTCCGCCATATTATTTAAGGTCTTCCTTTGCTGGTAAACTCTTCTACGGGGCCATCATAAATGATAACACCGCCTTTTAGCCGGATGATTCTGCTGGTTCGCGAGGCCAGTTCCTGGTCATGGGTAACAATAACCAGTGTGGTGCCTGCATCTGTATTGAGGCTAAATAACAGCTGCTCCACTTTTTCACTGGTTTCAGCATCGAGGTTTCCGGTGGGCTCATCAGCAAAAAGGATAGCAGGCTGGTTAGAAAAAGCACGGGCAATAGATACACGTTGCTGCTCACCTCCAGAAAGTTGTACCGGGTAATGCTGCGCGCGCTCTGCCAGGCCCACTTTGTCTAACAAGTCCATGGCATGTGCACGAATGTTTTTCTCCCTGCGCAGCTCCATAGGCACCATTACATTTTCAAGGGCCGTGAGGGTGGGCATCAGCTGAAAGTTCTGAAAGATGAAACCCACATAACGGTTGCGTACAGCAGCACGATCATCTTCAGAGAGCTGATCCAGGTTGATACCGTTTAAATTGACCGACCCTGACGTGGCCCTGTCCAGACCAGCACAGAGGCCCAGCAGCGTTGTTTTGCCACTTCCTGAAGGACCAGTGATGGCCAGGGTAGAGCCTGCTGTAACAGCAAAGTTGATGTGGTTGAGCACAATCAGTTCTTTTCCGGCACTCTTATATATCTTATTGACGTTTTCTATATTCAGGATATTTTTTTCTGGCATAGCTTGCTTTTTGCTGACTTAAAATTAACAAAGAAAAGCTATATTTAAGTTCATCTATTGAATATATGTTACTTTACAATTTAAGACACACTTTGTTCATCTGTAGCATTTTGCTCAGTGGATGTGCCAATGATCAGAAAAAAGCAACTGAGGACCGGACCTTAAACGTACGGCCAACAGAAGTGGCGCCTGTAGCTACCGATTTGCCGGTAAAAGAGAAAAATATTTTATTTTTTGGTACGAGTCTGACTGCAGGTTATGGCCTTGACCAGCAGGAGGCCTACCCGGCATTGATTCAAAAAAAGATAGATTCTTTAAACCTCCCTTACAAAGTCATTAATGGAGGGCTAAGCGGGGAAACCTCAGCAGCAGGAAGAAGCAGGATCGACTGGCTGCTCAAGCAACCTGTAGCGGTATTTGTTTTGGAGCTAGGTGCCAATGATGGCCTTCGGGGGATTCCTGTGGCCACCACCACCGCTAATTTACAAGCTATTATTAATAAAGTAAAAGCCAAATACCCGCAGGCAAAACTTGTTTTAACAGGCATGCAGGTGCCACCAAATATGGGGCAGCGCTATGCGGCAGATTTCAATGCCATGTTTAAAACGATAGCTCAAAAGAATAAAATGGAATTTGTTCCCTTTTTATTGGAAGGTGTAGGAGGGAAGCCGGAGTTAAATCAGGAAGATGGTATCCACCCAACTGCTGAAGGACAGAAGATTCTGGCAGAAAATGTATGGCTGGAGCTGAAAGGTGTTTTATAGGTTTTACTGCTTTATCCACCCCACGGTATTGTCTTTCTTTATAAAGTAAAAACCGTTATAATTTCCAAAGACGGAGATTTTAGTCCCGGCATTATATTCCCTGAGGATTGCCGCACTTAACCTGGGTAAATTGTATAGGGGTTGACTTTGCGCAAGTGTGATGGATTTAATGGGCTTCAGTAGCGGATTGATGCTCTTTTCAGCAACGAAAGTTTTACTTTGGTCGGGTAGAATAAGCCGGTAACCATTAGCGGCAGCGGCTTGAATAATAGATGGAGTTTGGTTGAGCAGCACCGTATCGCCAATTCTTTTGCTATTGGCTGTTATTTTTGCAGCATTCAATTTACGGCTTTGAATAAAAGGAAGCGGATCTACAGCACCATTTGCAGTATAAATGCCAAAATGAAGGTGAGGGGCCGTGGTAATGGCATTCCCGGTGTTGCCGATAAGTCCAATGGTATCACCTTTTTTTACGATCTTTCCGTTTGCCACCAGCTGGCTGTCAAGATGTGCATAGTATAAATTAATAGATCGTCCATTTGGCTTCAGAAAAATCACTTTTCCACCCAGATTATTTAGTCCAACATGGCTGATGATTCCATCGGCAGCAGCAACAGCAGGGGTAGCGCGGGCAGCAAAAATATCTATACCTTCATGTTTCCTTTGTCCGGCATCACGACCATCTCCATAATAACTTCCTGTATGGTGTTTAGCAGCTTGGGCAACAGGGTCTCCTAAGGAGGGGGCGGCAGTAATTTCGAGCTCATAAGAAACTGACGCTAACAATTCTGGCTGGATCCTGATTATATATCTACCTGTTTCTTCTATGATATAACTTAATGCATTTTCACCGGTTTTTATAGATTCCAGGTGTTGAGGACCCTTAGTACTATCAATAGGCAAGGTAAAAAGGTCAAGGAAGAGCTGAGTACTGTCTGTACTGTGCAGGGAGAATTTTACCTGGAGGAGTTCTCCATTCCGGGCTTCAAATACTAAACCCGTAGCTTCAGGGTTTTCCATTAAGAAGTATCCTTTTTCAAGATAGGGAATTTTAATTTCTACGGGCTGTAAAAGGCTGCGCTGTGCAGCCAGAATCCATTTGTTAAAAACAATACTGCCATTCAATCCAGCATTTTTTAACTTTTGTTCATAGGCTTCATGAGGGCTTTGTGTTTTGAATATAGATTTGCTGAACTTGTCATTACAAGAAAAACTTACCGTAATGGCCATGAGGAATAGTGAACATAAAAAAATAGCGTTCGTTTTCATAGCTATATAAACAACATCATACGCAAAAAGTTGGCGAATGTACAGCATGATTTGCCAGTGAAAAGAGGCCCTTTTGATTTTGAATGCAAAAGGACCTCTTGGATTACTTAATCGGCTATAGAAAATTTATAGATGGATACGGTTTCATAGGGCTGCCCTGCTTTAAGCACGGTAGTAGGGAATTGTGGCTGGTTTGGAGAATCAGGGAAATGCTGTGTTTCTAAGGCAAAGGCAGTTCTAAAGTCATCCTTATGGTTGCCTTTCATTACATTTTTGCTTTGCATAAAATTTCCGCTATAAAACTGCAAACCGGGCTGATCAGTAAACACCTGCATTTTGATTTTTGATTGATCGCCGATAACAGTGGCCACTGCTGTATTGGCATCGTGGGTCTCTAATACAAAATTGTGGTCATAGCCTTTACCATGTTTAAGCTGCTCGTTAGCGGCATCAATTTCAAAACCTATGTTCTTTGCTGTTGTAAAATCAAACGGTGTATGTTTTACGGGTTCAAGCTTACCTGTAGGAATCAATGTACTGTCTACAGGGGTATAGCGGTCTGCATTGACTTGTAGCTGATGATTTAATATAGAACCACTGCTTTCTCCGTTTAAATTAAAGAAAGCGTGGTTAGTGAGATTGACTACGGTAGTTTGATCTGTATTGGCTTTATAGCTTATTTTTAATGCGTTATCTTCAGTCAGCTCATAGGTTACTTTAACTTTTAAATTGCCTGGAAATCCTTCTTCCATATCTTTAGAAAGATAACTCAGCTCTAAGGTGCTTGCATTTACCTGCTGAGGATCCCACACCACAGCCTGGAAACCCTTTTTGCCACCATGCAGTGTATTTACGCCATTATTGGTAAATAAAGTATAATCCTTGCCTTCCAGAGAAAACTTGCCACCGGCAATGCGGTTCCCAAAACGGCCAATGGTGGCACCAAAATAAGGTTCTGTAGAATTGATATAACCCTCTACACCATTAAAGCCAGCCACAACATCTACTAACTGCCCATCTTTGTCGGGCACATAAAGGCTAACCAGCCTCCCACCATAATTGGTGATGGTGGCTTTGACACCTTTTTTGTTCTGTAGTACAAATAAGCGTACTTTTTTGCCATCAATTGTTTTTGTAAACGACGCGCTATTTTCATCCATAGGTTCATTACTTGAAGCATTACACCCTGCCAGAATGGTGAGTGCCATTATGCCATAAGCAATGCAGGTCGGTATATATAACGTTCTTTTAAGCATATTTATCTCTTGCCCGTTAATTGTTTAATTAAATCTACTTCAGCCTGTTTGTAGGGAGTACCATCAGGGTTAAAAATCTCATGAAACCATAATTCGGGCTCTTTGCCATCTTTCATGGGTAAATCCCATGCATATTTGGTATTCGTTTTGCCCGCAACCAAGCCCCAGTTGTAAGCGCCTATGTTTTCCTTTTTCAATAGCGGCATGATGTTACTGAAAAGACTATTTCTTGACCTGGCCATATATTCTGTACAAATTAAAGGTCGTTTGGAAACACTTCTAAGGGTATCAATCCATTGTTGATGATCCTGTGGATCGCCATAGTTATGGTAGGTGGTGATGTCAGAATTTTTGATTTGGTAATCAGTCAGCTCTTTCAGGCTTTTATTCCACACACCGACAGAAAGTGGCTGACTAGGATTTGCGCTGCGTGCCCATTCAAATACCTTTTTTAACAGGGGCAAGCTTTTGTTACCATAGTTAGAGTTTCCAGGTTCATTATAGAGATCCCAAAGCACTATTCTTTTATCATCCTTAAAAGTCGCCAGTATATCTTTTACATAGGCTTCCAAGGTATCGGTAAGTGTTGGATCATCAAACAGGCGGTCTCCCGGGTCTCTCACCCAACCAGAGTTATGGATACCTGGTTGAGGTGCAGGTTGCTTTCCTGCTTCATAAGTTGCATTCCAGCAGTCATCAAAAAACACAAAGAGGGTAGACATTTTGTGTTTTTCAGCGATGTCAAGGTATTGCGCAACACGCTTTTTGAAACCTTCTTTATCCTGTTGCCAGGCAAGGTGATGGAGATAAACCCGCATGGAATTCATACCTATGCTTTCTCCCCATCCCAGTTCTTTATCGATGGTAGCAGGGTCAAAGGTGTCTTTTTGCCACATTTCTAGCTGGTTTATAGCTGTGCTGGGGATAAAATCACTGCCCCTTAACCAACCCCATTGTTGATACCAGGTATTGGCTTTTTCGACAGTCCAGATTTCCCTTGGAGCGGTGCTTACCGACGCATTTCTCGTTATACAGGACTGAAAAGTGAGCGTAAATAAAACTAGCGCTAAATAGAGTTTTAAATTTTTCATGCTTATTATATTTGGTTTAAAGGTTTATTTATTTGTTAATCTTTTTCGCCTGAAGGATTTAATATTGGCGTATTTATTTTTACCGGAACACCAAAATTGGGCGTTCCATCGGCATTCCAGCTAAACTTCTGCATTCGTGGGTTCCTTTCATTGCTGCACTGCAGACCTGGGTTTGCATTGGCATGATAAATTATCCAGTCTTCTTTTCCATCTGGAGATTTAAAAAAGCCATTATGTCCAGGGCCATAAGCACCATTTTCAGCACTTTTTGTGAAAACCGGTTGGGCAGATTTTGTCCAGTGTGCAGGATTCAAGGGATTGCCATTTTCTTTCAACATTAGCATACCCAAGGCATAATCATCTGTCCAGCAGCCACTGGCTGAGTAGACCAAAAATACGGCACCTTTCTTGTTGATTAAAATTTCAGGCCCCTCATTGACATCAGGGATGCCAATTTTCTCCCATTCATAAGCAGGTTTAGCAATCTCGACCCTTGGTGTGGCCATTTTCCAGGGTTCAGCAGCGAGCCTCGCTATATAGAGATGCTGGTCCTGATTCGATTTAGAGGTATGACCGCTCCAAATCATATAATTGGCTCCTTTATATTGAAACACGGTGGCATCAATAGCGAAGAAATCAGCCTGATCATCTTTAATCTGCCCTTTATTTACCCATGTGCCCTGTAAAGGATCTTCATGGGTATTCTCGAGCACATACATTCTTTGTGTTGCTAAATCTGGTGAAGACCCCGCAGTATAATATAAATACCATTTATCCTTGAGGTAATGCAGTTCCGGGGCCCATATGTTTTTGGACCCTGTACCGCTTTCGGGAGCACTATACACCACTTTTTTAGTTGCCGTATTTAATTTTGAAAGGGTTTTTGTTTGATACAAAACAATTTTGTTGCCTTCCGTATGCATATAGTAATATATGCCCTTTCGTTGAATGACCCAAGGATCAGGGCCGCTTTTCAGCAGTGGATTGGTAAATGAGTTTTGTGCAAAGCAGGAAACAGACAAGGATATCTGCAGCAAAAGGAGGAAGGAAAAAGTTTTAATGTACATTATCTAAGATTGTTGGTTTTTAACATTCTTGATCAAGGTAGGAAATCTTTTTTTAAACATTACCACTTTAGGTTGTGATACTTTTCTAATGTATAAATTCCATGGGTTTTTTAGGTAATAGTCCTGATGTTCACTTTCTGCAGGGTAAAAGCTGCTGAAAGGTTTGATCTCTGTTACAATTGCCGCAGGGTACAAATGGCTGCTATCCAGGCTATCGATGACCCTCCGGATTGTTTTGTATTCTTCAACCGAGCGGTGGAAGGCTATGGACCGGTAATCGCTGCCTATATCTGGTCCCTGTCGGTCTTGTTGTGTGGGATCATGCATGTAAAAACACAACTCCACCAATTTTTTATAACTGATCACTGCCGGATCATAATAGACCTGTACACTTTCTGCATGCCCTGTTGTTTTAGTCAATACAGTTTCATAAGTAGGGTTTTTAGTGTGGCCACCAGCATAACCGCTGACTACGTTATTGACACCCTTTATTTCCATCATACATTGTTGCATGGTCCAGAAACAACCGCCGGCAAAATCTGCTACCTGCAAGTGCGGCTGTACCTTGGGCAGCACGGCAAAGCCATTTTTACTTTCTAATTGCTGCAGTTGTTCTTCATGACATGCTTGTAGGCATAATAAAGAAACAATACAGCAGCGTAAATAGAACTTTATCTTCATATAGAGTTGTACTGATGGATGAGGATTTGGTATAATTAAATTTAATAGAAATTAGAATAGCATGCTATAACAATTTTACGCCAATTTCTTATATTAGTATGAAGGTATTTCAATGAAATACAGGTGTTTAAGCTCATTATATTTAATGACTATGAAAACTTATCATCAAGCGAAAATGCTTTGCCTTGCTTTCCTGTGCATTTTATGTGGCCTGGGTTGTGAAAAAGATCCACCTGCACCACAGCCGTTTTTCTTTATGCAATTGTCAGACCCACAGTTTGGTTTTTATACAGGTAATAAAGATTTTGTGAAAGAGACGGTCAATT
>NZ_JAZQPU010000302.1:0-2917 GCF_045628745.1 Pedobacter sp. | reverse complement strand
AGGTAACTGATCAATTAGCTTTTGGTAACCTTAAGATCAGGAGATGTAAAAAGTACTAAAAAAGAAAAGGGTGTATCATCTAAATAATGGTACACCCTTTTTTAATTCTGGCAAAATTAGCGTCCAGTGCTTCTGTATTCTTCAAATTTATTACGCTCGTCCTGAAGTTCTCTGGCCAACTTTTTTTCTTTGTCGTTAGCTTTTACTTTATAACTCTGGTACTCCGCAGAGATCTCATTATATAAATTAGACCTGTATTTAGCTTCGTGCAGCAGTTTTGTGGAGCGGAAGATGATGATGGCAAGGGCAAGAGCCATGATAATAATCAAGGTCCAGACTATGGTGTTGTAACTGGATTTGCTAAAGGAAATACCCAAAAAAGTAATCTCGTTGAGCTTTGCTTTAGAGGTTGTCAGTGCGGTCTCATTGCCATCAATCAATTCTTTGAGGTCAATAATGCTTTTCTGCTGCTCCGCAATTTTTGTTCTTGCTTTGTATAATTCTTTACGCTCTGAACTCAAAGTATCTTTTACATTTCGCCATAATGTTGTTAACCGTGCAGGGTTAACCATTTTATAACCATCGAGGGTTCTGGACTTGCCGAGCAGCAGCTGGTATTGACCTTGCAGTGAAGAATCTACCTTGGTACTGTCTTGCGCCAGACTGGTCTGAGATAAACATATCATGCCTAACAGGGCAATAAGGGGAAGTATAAATTTTTTCATAGCTTTTTGTTGTTCTGTTAATTTAACAATAAAAATTTAATTTTATTGTGTTCTATTTGTAGTTGGTATATTTGTGCCAATGTCTGTACTTTTATTCACAGTTATCATTCTTATTGGTGCATTTCTTGCCGGTTTAGTTGGTTCTTTAACCGGCTTAGGGGGTGGAGTGATCATAATTCCATTGCTCACCCTGGCCCTTGGGGTAGATATTCATTACGCCATTGGTGCTTCTATTGTGTCTGTAATTGCAACCTCCTCTGGTTCTGCAGCAGCCTATGTTAAAGAAGGAATTACCAACATCAGGATAGGGATGTTTTTAGAAATTGCAACCACCATCAGTGCCATTTTCGGTGCTGTGATTACCATCTATATTAACCCGGGCTATATAGCCGTTATCTTTGGCTTAATCTTAATGTTTTCGGCAGTAATGATGGTTAGAAAAAAAGTAGACAATTCTGATAATGTAACCACCAGTAAGCTGGGTAATATTTTCAGGCTTAACGGTAGCTATCCAACGGCAGAAGGTGTGAAATATTATGCGGTGCATAACGTAGTGGGTGGCTTTATCATGATGTTCTTTGCCGGAATCATTTCTGGTTTATTAGGAATAGGCTCGGGGGCATTAAAGGTATTGGCGATGGATAATATTATGCGGCTGCCTTTCAAAGTGTCTACCACCACAAGTAATTTTATGATGGGGGTAACTGCTGCGGCCAGTGCGGTGGTTTACCTGCACCGCGGACAAATTGTACCGGGTATTGCCATGCCGGTAACTATTGGTGTTTTATGTGGGGCAACAGTAGGGGCAAAGATCCTGGTGCGTACGCAAACCGATAAGTTAAAAATTATATTTGCCATTGTGGTTGTTTTTCTGGCCCTGCAAATGATTTATAACGGACTCTCCGGACAGTTAAGCTAATGATGGCCACAGCCAACTCCATAAAGAAGAATTAAAGCAATGAAAACAAGCACAGAACATGAACAATCAGATCAGGACACGCAAGTTATCCTGGGCACGCTTTTGCGGGTAGGGGTTATGCTTTCTATGGCTGTAGTTTTATTGGGTGGCCTGCTTTACCTGATTGGTCACCATAAAGAGGTGGTAGATTACAGTGTATTTATCCCTTCGGCAAATAAATACAGCGCTATTGACGTCATTTTTACAGGGTTAAAGTCAATGGACAGTGCTGCAATTATACAATTTGGTACACTTTTATTAATTTTCACCCCCATTATGAGGGTTGTTTTTTCTGTCTTCAGCTTTTTAATTGAGAAGGATTATCTTTATGTGCTAATTGGTTTATTTGTGCTGTGTGTAATCCTGTTCAGTTTAAGCAATAAATTGGTTGGTTAAAAATATTTTCGCTTTCCTCAGTTTCCTGCCTTCCTCAAAAATATTACAGTTATTTTGAAAAATAAATCGCTAACTGTTTGAAAATTAAGATTTCTTTCTTATTTTTGCCCTCCCTTAACGGGAATGTATATCCACCTTGAACGAAGCCCTACTGCTTCGATGGGTGTTAAATTAAAAATAGAAAATGTCAGGTATTATTGGAAAAAAAGTAGGAATGACCAGCATATTCGACGCTGATGGTAAGAACATACCATGTACAGTGATCGAAGCTGGGCCTTGTGTTGTAACACAGGTAAAGACCGAAGAGAAAGACGGTTACGTTTCAGTTCAATTGGGTTTTAGCGAAGCCAAAGAAAAGAACACAACCATGCCCTTGAGAGGCCACTTTGCGAAAGCAAACACTACCCCAAAACGTAAATTAGTTGAATTTGAGCCGTTTGAAGATTCGTTGACCTTAGGGGATACAATCACGGTTAGCATTTTCAATGAAGGCGATTTTGTGGATGTTGTTGGTACATCAAAAGGTAAAGGATTTCAAGGTGTTGTTAAACGCCACGGATTTGGTGGTGTAGGTGGTCAAACCCACGGTCAACACAATAGAGGTCGTGCACCGGGTTCATTAGGTGCTGCTTCTTATCCAGCTCGTGTATTTAAAGGTATGCGTATGGCGGGTAGAATGGGTGGTGACAGAGTAAAAGTTCAGAATTTACAAATTTTGAAAGTTTATGCTGATCAAAACCTTTTGGTAGTTAGTGGTTCCGTACCGGGAGCTAAAGGTTCTTACGTAATCTTAGATAAGTAAGCAGATGGAAGTTAAAGTATTAAACATTTCAGGAAA
>NZ_JAZQPU010000301.1:0-4601 GCF_045628745.1 Pedobacter sp. | reverse complement strand
CGGTAAGAAGATCCATCAACCTTTACCACAGTGGCTAGCGCCGCTTTTTTGTGTTCCCTTACTGCTTTTTCATAAGCCTTCAGGATATCGGTGATTTCTTTCATCAGCATTATTCATTTGATGATGTAAGATAACGGTAATTTAGGGATTGACGAGGAAAGAATTTTACTTTTTTGCAGTCGACTGCCGTTCTACTACAGTAGGCTCCAGCACGGTATGCTCCAGTAATTCGTAAGGATTTTTTTGCTTGATCATTTTCAAGAACAATTCTGCACAGGCGGCGCCCATCTGATTGGGATGCTGATCTATCGATGTTAAGTTTGGTGTGATGTAACCTGAGAAAACCTCATTGGCGAAACCAATGACACCGATTTCTGGAGGCATAATGCCCGATTCTTTAAGTTTTTTGATGACACCTAGTGCGGTAAAATCATCACCGGCAATAATAGCGTCTGGTGGATTTTTACCTCTTAACAGTGTTCCTGCAGCATAACGGCCATCTTTAATGGAGAGGCCACCTAAAATAATATGTTCAGGTATGATAGGCAGACCACTTTCTTCAAGCGCTGCTTTGTATCCTCTCACCCTTTCGGTAAAAATGTTAACCTGCCTGCCAGTGGTAACAAAGGCTATTTTCTGATAACCTTGATCCAGGAGAAATTGGGCAGCCATGTAGCCTGCTTTGTAATCATCCATGGTGATGGTAGAAACATCTAACAGCGGACTCACCCTGTCGAACAGAATTAAAGGGATATTTTGTACAACAACTTCTTCAAAATGGGCAACATCTTTCGTTTGTAGGGAAAGGGATGCCATAATACCATCTACACGGGCTTCCAGAAGGGTTTTTACCCCTTTAATTTCACTCTCTACAGATTCATTTGTTTGGTATAAAATGACGCGGTAACCGCTGTTTTTTAAGCCTTCTTCAATGCTATTGATGATGGAAGCGAAAAAATGCGATTGAATACTGGGCACAATGATGCCAATAATATAGGTTTTACCAGATTTTAAGGCCGCAGCCAATTTATTAGGACTATAGTTTAAGGCTAAAGCAGTCTCTTCTACCGCCTTCCGGGTAGCCTCACTAATAGCTGGAAAGCCACTCAACGCCCTGGATACCGTTGCAACATTAACACCAAGTACTTTGGCTATATCATAAATTGTTGTTTTCTTTTTCAATATCTTCAATTCCCCATTCAGTAATAAGACTGCAAAATGCTAAAAAAACTCTTCATTACAATAAACCACAAGCATTGTACGCCAAATCAACTGTTAAAACCTGCTATTTTGTTAGTCAATAGATGAACCTGTGGTCTTCTTGTAAGAAGAGTTTTTTTTAGGAAAGATTAAATATATCTATTAATGATGTTTTCAAGGTATTCCTGCTTTCCACTGCGGATTTCAGGCTCTCCATTTTCTGCAGCATAGTTTCTTAAATCTAAAAGACTCAATTTACCTTGCTCAAATTCAGCACCTTTTCCACTGTCAAAGGAAGCATAACGTTCTGTTCTTACTTTTTTATAATCTGACTTTTGAAGAATGGCATCAGCCGTTACCAAGGCACGTGCAAAGATATCCATGCCACCAACGTGTGCATAAAACAGGTCTTTAGGATCTGTAGAATTACGACGGATCTTGGCATCGAAATTTACTCCACCACCCTGCAAACCACCATGTTCTAAAATAATCAGCATAGCTTCTGTTAATTCATTGATGTCATTAGGAAACTGATCTGTATCCCAGCCATTTTGGTAATCACCTCTGTTGGCATCAATAGAGCCCAATAAATTATTGTCTGCGGCAACTTGTAACTCATGCTGAAAAGTATGTCCGGCTAAAGTTGCATGGTTCACTTCCAGGTTAAGTTTGAAATCACCTAACAGATCATGCTGCTGCAAAAAGCTTATTACGGTCGCTGCATCATAATCATATTGGTGTTTTGTTGGCTCACAAGGTTTTGGCTCCACAAGAAAAGTTCCTTTAAAGCCCTGCTGACGGGCATAATCTTTGGCCATGTGTAAAAACTTAGCCAGGTGCTCCTGTTCGCGTTTCATATTGGTATTCAGCAGGCTCATGTAACCTTCTCTGCCACCCCAGAATACGTAATTCTCTCCACCCAAAGCTATCGTTGCATCAATAGCCGATTTTACCTGCGCTGCACCATGTGCCAAAACATGAAAATCTGGATTGGTAGATGCACCATTCATATAGCGCTGGTGACTGAATAAATTGGCTGTTCCCCAAAGTAATTTCACACCACTTTCTGCCTGCTTTTGTTTGGCATAAGCTACTAAAGTTTGTAAACGTTGTTCATTTTCAGCAACATCATTGGTGTAATCCACCACATCAACATCGTGAAAACAATAATAAGGCAATTGCATTTTGGTAATGAATTCGAAGGCCGCATCCATTTTATCTTTTGCTCTTTCTATAGCGTCTTTTTTCTCATCCCATGGGAAATTATGTGTGGCCCCACCAAATGGATCGCTACCATTACCGTTAAAGGAATGCCAGTAAGCACAGGCAAATTTAAAATGCTCGTTCATGGTTTTACCGGCAACCACACGGTTGGCATCATACCACCTGAATGCTAGTGGATTATCACTTTCTAAACCTTCAAACTGGATTTGGTCTATACCTTTAAAAAATTCTTTTTCTCCTGAAACTACTTTTATCATTTTGTTTAATTATGTGGTTCTAAATTCTTATTTCTTTTTTTATGGCTAATCTGTTCTATGCAATCCTGCTGCGTATTCATTTTCCTGGAGTGCTTTATCTAAAAGGGCTTTCCAATCGGCATAAATGGCCTCATAAGTCTCTGTATCTGTCGGTTCCAGGTATTTAATCACTTCCTGTTGAGTGAAAGCTGCTTCGGCATTTTTAAAAACACCAGAGCCTATACCTGCACCTAATGCAGCTCCTACACTTCCATCATTTTCATATAATTCTACAGGCACCCCAGTTACATTAACAAAAGTCTGTGCAAAAAGGTCGCTTAAAAATAAATTAGCACGCCCTGCACGAATCACTGTAGGTTTCATGCCGTTTTCGCGCATGATGTCTAAGCCATAACGGAAAGCACAGGCAATTCCTTCCTGCACGGCCCTGAAAATATCTTCACGTCGGTGTACATTCAAATCTATGCCCAGCAGCTGTGCACTTGTATATTTGTTATTGAGCATTCTTTCTGCGCCATTGCCAAAAGGTAATACCCTTAAGCCTTTACTTCCAACGGGGGCTGTCGCCGCCAATGCATTTAATGCAGGGTATGAAAGATCTGCCGCAAATTGTGCCTTTGCCCACCGGTACATACTTCCCGTGCCATTGATACACAAGAGTACACCGGTATGTTTTTTTGATGGTGAATATGTAACATGTGCAAAAGTATTGACACGCGATTGAGGATCGAAAGTCAGGGAATCGCTAACGCCATAAATAACACCGGATGTGCCAGCGGTGGCTGCAACTTCTCCCGGTTTTAACACATTTAAAGAAAGCGCATTGTTAGGCTGATCGCCACTTTTATAAGATACTGGAATACCTTCCATTAAACCCAACTCTTGTGCAACAATTGCATTTACTTCACCATGGACAGCAAACAATGGTTTAATGGTTGGAATAAGGTCTTCGGCAAAGCCATAGTGACTCATTAAATCCGCGGAAAGATTGTCATTTTTAAAATCCCAGAAAATACCTTCTGATAAGGCAGGAATACTGGTAGTAATATTTCCCGTTAGCTTCATGGCTATATAATCGCCCGGAAGCATAATTTTATCTATCTGTTGATATATTTCAGGCTCATTTGCTTTTACCCAGGCTAATTTAGAAGCCGTAAAGTTTCCCGGCGAATTGAGCAGGTGTTCCAGGCATTTTTCCTGTCCGATGGCCTCAAAAGCAGTTTCACCTAAAGCTACCGAACGACTATCGCACCAGATGATGCTATCTCTTAAAACCTGCTGGTTTTTATCGACCACCACCAGGCCATGCATCTGGTAAGCTATGCCTATGGCTTTAATTTCTTTAGGATCGTATTTTCCGGAAGCATTTAAGTTCAGAATAGCTTGCTGTGCATTTGCCCACCAATCTTTCGGATTTTGTTCTGCCCAGCCTGGTTTTACAGTTTTAATCTCGGTCTCTTCTTCTGGAAATTGAGTGGTAGCCACACATTTTTGTGTCGCTACATCAACCACAGCAACTTTAATGGAAGAAGTCCCTATATCGATCCCTAATAAGTACATACAATTTGTAAATTAATTTGAACGCCTGTTTATGCAAACGGTTGCATAAAGGTAATAGTATTCTGATTAACCACAAATAATTATCCCTTTTATCTTAAATAAAATCTTTAATATGCTCGCCGATATAAGTCGGAGGCCAAGCGGTCTTAGGAAGACAAGGCATATTATCAACTCCTTGGCTCACAGAACGACATGGCTACGATCCGACTTAAATTAATTTACAAATTGTATGTACTTATTAGGGATCGATATAGGCACTTCTTCCATTAAGGTTGCTGTGGTTGATGTAGCGACACAAAAATGTGTGGCAACCACAAGTCGGAGGCCAAGCGGTCTTAGGAAGACAAGGCATATTATCAA